>WLGP01000019.1 GCA_009703165.1 Actinomycetota bacterium
CACTTTCTCGTCAGGTAGGCGGACGAGCTGCAGGGGGAGCAGGTATCGGTGGTCGCGGACCTGGTGAGACAAAGATTGAGACCGATCGCCGTCGCATCCGCGACAAGATGGCTAAGTTACGTCGCGAAATTGCCGAGATGAAGGTATCTCGCGATACCAAACGGCAAGAACGTAGACGTCACAACATCCCATCTGTTGCTATCGCCGGGTATACCAATGCCGGTAAGTCTTCATTGCTCAATAAACTTACCGATGCTGGTGTTCTTGTGGAGAATGCTCTCTTTGCAACCCTTGATCCAACGGTGCGAAAGACGCAAACCTCAGAAGGTCGTATCTATACCTTGACCGATACAGTCGGATTTGTCCGCCACCTGCCTCATCAATTAGTTGATGCCTTTAAATCCACCTTGGAAGAAGTATCTGGCGCAGATCTGATCGTCCATGTGGTCGATGGTTCACATCCTGATCCATCAGAGCAGATTCGCGCTGTCAGACAGGTCATCGATGAAATTGGTGGCAAAGAGATCCCGGAAATTATCGCAATCAACAAAGTCGATATTGCAGATCCCGAAGTTGTGATGAATCTCTTGCGAACCGAGAAGAATGCTTATGCATTCTCTGTCCGTACTGGTTTTGGAATTGAAGGGCTCTTGCATGCAATTGAGAAGTCACTTCCACACCCACAGATAGAGATCGATTGCCTGATTCCATATGATCGTGGTGATCTGGTCAGTGCCATTCACGAGCACGGTGAGATCATCTCCGAGCAGTATGAAGAAGGTGGCACACATATCCATGCCCGAGTTGATGCAGGGCTATCACAGGCCATTACTGCTGCGATCACCACCAAACAATCTGGGGAATAAATCCGACACGCCCACGGTTACATTGTCTATTGAGCCCCTTATGGGCCATGATGCGCCCGTGGCTAGATAAGCCAGATGTTTTACCAGTGGAGAGCGAGGTGACTGACTGTGGCAACAGATTACGACACACCCAGAAAAACCGATGAAGAGCTCCACGAAGAGTCGCTAGAAGAGCTCAAAGCCCAGCGCGTTGATGCACAATCTGGTCAGATCGATGTCGATGAGGCAGAGGCTGCAGAGAATCTTGAACTTCCAGGAGCAGATCTCTCAGGTGAAGAGCTCTCAGTGCGCGTTGTTCCTAAGCAAGAAGATGAGTTCACATGCTCTCGTTGCTTCCTTATTCATCACATCACTCAACTTTCAAAGGGTGAAGGCGCTAAAGCAATCTGTAAGGAATGCGCTTAACTTTCTCGCAGCGCTTGCGCTAACTTCTCACCGCGCTTTGATGTCACCAACCAGTACGGCGTACTATCACGCTGGTCGTTTATCTCCACTTTGACTCCATGAGCTGTCCAAAAGCGAATCGCGAGATACGCAGCCGGATCGGCATCTCTTGTACGCAGTAGCGACATCTGCGCAGGTGTAAGAACAGTGATCTCTCCGCAATATTTCTTCTCAATAGATGCCTTACCCACTCTCAGGTGGCTCTCATCAACTTCGATGTGCAGGCTTGCGGTGAAGTAGATTGCAATCACACCGATAGTCAGAACCGCCATGACGATGGCAGCGATCAAGGTTGTCATCGCCGCCCAGATTGCAATACCGATCGAGAAGGCCATGAAGTAGATAAAGGCCATCAGCCAGAGCGGAGGACGGACTACTTCACGAAATTTGATCGATCTCTCACTCATAGCGTTACCGTATCGGAACTTTGAGAGAGTAAAGTGGAGCCATGACAAGAGTGGCAAGCACAACTCCACCAGAAGGTGCCAGCCTTCCAGAGCGTCATCCGAAGGCGCCAGCAATCGGATCGCAGATTCCCTCACACTTTGGACATTGTTTTGGTTGTGGCCAACTCCATCCGACAGGCCTTCATCTTGTTGCACATGCAGGTAGTGGCCTCGATCTGACTGCCCAATTTACGGTAACGGAAAATCATCAAGGCGCACCAGGCCTTGCACACGGTGGTCTGCTCTCACTAGCTTTTGATGAAGCGCTCGGAAAATTGATGTGGCTGATTCGCTCACCGGCTGTCACTGGACGTCTCGAGACTGACTTTGTAAAACCTGTACCTATTGGAACAACGCTCTATATCACCGCAGAAATCACCGGTCAGGAAAATCGCAAGGTCTACACCGAGGCTGTGGGTCGACTCAACGGCCCTGATGGAGAGATTGCAGTGCGCGCCGCCGCCCTCTTCATCATCGTACCCATGAGCCACTTCATGTCTAATGCACCTGCCGAGTATTTAGAACAGATCAAGAAGATTCCTGAGCTCTTTGCTTTTGTTGATCCAGAGTTTGAGATTAATCCATGAGCTCAGTGCAGGTTCTCATTACACGTTTAGATCCTGAAGTACCTCTGCCGCGCTATGCCAAGGGAGGCGATGCAGGAGCAGATATCGTCTCGCGCATCGACATTTCCTTGGCACCAGGGGAGAGAGCGCTAGTTCCAACGGGTATCGCAATCGCTCTACCTGATGGATATGTCGCACTTGTCCATCCACGTTCAGGTTTGGCAATCAAGCATGGAGTCACCATGGTCAACTCTCCAGGCACAGTTGATGCCGGTTATCGCGGAGAGTTACAGATCATCCTTATCAATCACGATAAATCTGAATCAGTATCTTTCAAGCGCGGTGACAGAATCGCACAATTAGTTATTCAAAAGGTAGAGCGCGCAGAATTTGTCGAAGTAGAAGATCTTCCAGGTTCTGGTCGCGGCAGTGGTGGCTTCGGATCGACAGGTCGCGCATGAGTTCACAACACGAGGATAAAGAGAAGATCGTCTCTGCCTTTGGCGGCAAGAAGGGTCTGATCGATGCAGGATTTCCTGCTCTTGTCTTTCTCATCTCATTTAACATCACAAAAGATCTCTGGAACTCACTCATTGCATCAATCATCATCTCTGCAATTCTGACAATTATTCGCCTGATCATGAAAGATACGATCCAGCACGCTCTCTCTGGCTTTATCGGAACACTGATATCTGCGTGGTTTGCAAATAAAACTGGAAATCCCAGCGATGTCTTTGTTCCAAAGTTGCTCACCAACTTGGCCTATGGCAGCGTCTATCTGATTGCAAATCTTCTCCGCTGGCCAATTCTCGGTCTCATGCTTGGGCCAATTCTTGGTGAGAATTTAGCGTGGCGAAATGACCCTGCGCGAAAGGCTGCCTACATCAGAGCGAGTTGGATCTGGGTCGGACTCTTCTTTGGTCGCCTCATCGTTCAATTTCCGATCTATCTTTCAGATAACGTCAACCTCTTAGGCGCTGTTAACTTAGCGATGGGCTACCCGCTCTTCTTTGCAACAGTCTATGGATCGTGGCTGGTGCTTAAGGGAGTTCCAACAACAGTGCCGCCGGCTCAAAAAGAAGAGTAAAGAAGAAGCCAGGTAAGAGTTAAGGCTTAATAAAGCAATCTTTAATGAGCGCTTCAGCTGCAGCCGATGCCACAAAGAGAAGTTCATCTCCTGCGCTAAAGACATCACTAGCAGTTGGAGCGATAACGCTGCCATCACGAACGATTGCAGCCAGAGATGCATCCTGTGGAAGCTCAATCTCTCCGACCGTCTTGCCAATACAGCTAGATGAATCAGGAAGGGTAAGTTCTACAAGATTTGCCTGACCTCTTCTAAAGCTAAAGAGTCGCACAACATCACCAACGCTTACAGCCTCTTCAACTAGGGCCGAGATAATGCGAGGAGTCGATACGGCAACATCAACACCCCAAGAAGAGTCGAACATCCACTCATTCTTTGGGTGGTTGATACGAGCAACAACGCGAGGGACTCCATACTCAGTCTTTGCCAGAAGTGATGCAACGAGATTGACCTTGTCATCTCCTGTTGCTGCAACCATGACCTGTGCGCTGCTCAAGGCCGCCTTATCAAGAGAGGTGATTTCGCAGGCATCTGCCATCAACCACTCTGCATCTGGGACAGAATCTAATTTGAGCGCCTTAGGGTCGCGGTCGATAAGGAGAACTTGATGTCCATTATCGAGAAGTTCTCGCGCGATCGCGCGTCCAACATTTCCAGCCCCTGCAATAGCAATTCTCATGGATGCTCCAATGGCTCTGCCGCCAAAATTGCTTCAACTTCTGCAACTCGCGCCGTCTCGATAATCATATGAAGCAGGTCGCCTTCTTGTAGGACTGTATGTTCATTTGGAACAAGACCTTCGGCAAGACGGGTAATAAATGCCACGCGAGCTTGAGTGGATGATTCGATATGAGTAATGGGAAGCCCAAACCACTCAAGGTGAGGATGGACTTCAGCCAATTCGATAGAACCTGTTGCATCGCGCCATTCACTACGTGAACCTTCAGGAACAAGGCGGCGCATAATCTGATCGGTTGCCCAGATAACAGTGGCAACTGTTGGAATTCCAAGGCGCTGGTAAATCTCGGCGCGACCTGGATCATAGATTCGCGCAACTACATTTCCTACGCCATAGGTTTCACGGGCCACGCGCGCTGCCAAAATATTTGAGTTATCGCCATTACTTACAGCGGCAAATGCATCGGCAGTTTCAATTCCTGCTTCAAGGAGAGTATCTCGATCAAAACCAATTCCACTAATGGTGCGACCCTTGAAATCTGGACCTAATCTGCGGAAGGCTTCACGTGATTGGTCGATGATGGAGACGGTATGGCCAAGGGCTTCAAGTTCGGTCGCCAAAGAAGAACCGACTCGACCGCAACCCATGATCACTACGTGCACGGAACATAACT
The DNA here is from genome assembly GCA_009703165.1 of Actinomycetota bacterium. GTDB lineage: Bacteria > Actinomycetota > Actinomycetes > Nanopelagicales > Nanopelagicaceae > Planktophila. The sequence goes on from WLGP01000019.1 coordinate 4,762, forward strand.
TACCCCCTTAGGCTTAGCTTTATGACATCTACGCCTCGTGCCGTTCTTACCGTGGGGCAGATTATTCGGGTGACGATCGAAAAGGTCGCCCATGGTGGCCACTTCATAGCCCGCTATGAAGGCGCTGTGATCTTCGTTCGCCATGGCCTTCCGGGTGAGTTAGTTGACGTTGCAATTACAAGTATTGGATCTTCATTTAATCGCGGTGATGTTGTGACCGTGATTGAGCCATCTGACGATCGAGTGGATGCTCCGTGTCGCTTTGCCAACCGTAATGGATGCGGTGGTTGCGACTTCCAACATGTAGCGATCTCTGCACAGAGAAAGCTCAAGAGCGATGTCATTACCGAGCAATTTTCTCGCATTGCAAAGATAGATATTCGTGTTGATGTTGAGGAGGTTTCACCTGCTCTCGGGTGGCGTACTCAGACAACTATTGGAAGCGATAAGAATGGAAGGGCTGGTTTCTACGCCTCGCGCACAAATTCCATCATGGCTATCGACAACTGCTTGGTCCTACACCCTGCAATTGAATATCAAGAGATCGCCGGCAGAAACTGGGAGCCAGGTGCGCGAATTGAAGTCAGCGCCTCAACAGATGGCGGTAGACGAGTTGTTGTCGGTGATCAGATCGAAGGCGATGCTCAGCAAATCTTTACCGTTAAAGATAAGAATTATCACGTCAGTGCAGGCTCTTTCTGGCAGAGCAATCTCAATGCGCCAGAAGTCTTAGTTGATTGCGTCAGCGAGTTCGCGCAGGTGAAGACCGGTGAGCATGTTCTCGACTTATATGGTGGCGTAGGACTTTTTGCTCTGCAGATTCTCGATGCGATTGGTCCTGGTGGGCGAATCGATCTCGTTGAGGGAAGTAAGAGCGCGACGGCCGATGCACACATTAATTTTGAGGGTGCTGAAAATGTAAAGATTCACACCGGTGATGTAGAGAAGATTCTTCCGCGCTTCTCCCGCGCCGATGTGATTATTCTCGATCCACCGCGAGATGGCGCAAAGAAGAATGTGATTGAAAGCGCCGTGGCATGTGCACCACGAGCAATCGTCTATGTGGCATGTGATCCGGCCGCCTTAGCCAGGGATAGCGCACTTTTGCGTGATGCCAATTACAGCCTGAAAGAGATACGGGCCTTCGACCTCTTTCCAATGACACATCACATCGAGTGCGTTGCCCTCTTTACGCCCGCTGAGGTATCTTGACCCCCATGAGTAAGAATTCATTGGGTAAGAAGCGAAATCTCACAGTCGGCGGCAAAGATTTTGAAATCTTTGACATTACTGGAATTGATGGCGCAGCCGATCTTCCATTCTCGCTCAAGATTCTTCTCGAAAATCTCTTACGTACCGAAGATGGTGCAAATATCACCGTCGATCACATCAAAGCGTTAGCGCAGTGGGATCCGGCTATTGAGCCAGATACTGAAATCCAATTCACGCCAGCTCGCGTTGTTATGCAGGACTTCACAGGAGTTCCTTGCGTTGTAGATCTAGCCACGATGCGTGAGGCGATCGTCGAACTCGGGGGAGATGCTTCAAAGGTCAACCCACTTGCTCCAGCAGAACTGGTCATTGACCACTCTGTTATCGCCGATGTCTTTGGTACCCGCGATTCATTTGAGCAGAACACAGATATTGAATACGAGCGCAACCGTGAGCGTTACCGCTTCTTGCGTTGGGGTCAGGGCGCCTTCGATGAGTTCAAGGTTGTTCCACCAGGAACCGGAATTGTTCACCAGGTAAATATTGAATTCTTGGCTCGCGTTGTGATGACTCGCATGGTCGACGGTGCACTCCGTGCATATCCAGATACCGTCGTTGGTACCGACTCACACACCACAATGGTTAACGGCCTTGGAGTTCTTGGCTGGGGCGTTGGTGGAATTGAGGCAGAGGCAGCACTTCTTGGCCAGCCAGTATCGATGTTGATTCCTCGCGTTGTTGGTTTCAAACTCAGTGGAGAGTTGCCAGTAGGCACGACCGCTACAGATTTAGCTTTGACCATCACTCAGATGCTTCGCAAGCATGGAGTCGTTGGAAAGTTTGTTGAGTTCTATGGTCCAGGTGTTGTCAGCGTACCTATGGCTAACCGCGCAACGATTGGAAATATGAGCCCTGAGTACGGCTCAACCTGCGCAATCTTTCCTATCGATGAAGAGACCCTTCGCTATCTTCGCCTTACAGGTCGCAGCGAAGATCAGGTTGCACTCGTTGAAGCGTATGCAAAGACACAAGGCCTCTGGCACGATCCTTCTTCATCTCCACGCTTTTCTGAACATATCGAACTCGATCTCTCCACAGTTGTTCCATCGATTGCAGGACCTAAGCGTCCGCAAGATCGCATCTCTCTTTCAGAGTCAAAGAGCGCATTTGAAAAGATTCTTCCAACATACTTCACTGAGAAGACAGGTAAAGCTGCCTATCCAGCAAAGGTTGGCGCTCACGATACAACTGTGAAGAATGGCGATGTCGTCATCGCATCCATTACTTCATGTACCAATACCTCAAACCCATCTGTAATGATTGGTGCGGCCTTGCTTGCAAAGAAGGCAGTTGAAAAGGGCCTGACCTCAAAGCCATGGGTGAAGACCACTCTTGCTCCAGGGTCAAAGGTTGTCACCGATTACTACGATCGTGCCGGCTTAACCACCTACATGGAAGCTCTCGGATTTAACCTCGTTGGATACGGCTGCGTCACCTGTATCGGTAACTCAGGCCCGCTTCCCACCGAGATTAGCAAGGCGATTAATGAGAACGATCTAGCGGTAACCGCTGTTCTCTCCGGAAACCGTAACTTCGAAGGTCGAATTAGCCCAGATGTGAAGATGAATTACCTAGCTTCACCTCCACTTGTCGTGGCATATGCCATTGCAGGAACGATGAACCACGACTTTGAAAAAGATTCATTAGGTAACGATAAAGATGGCAATCCAGTTCTCCTTAAAGATATCTGGCCATCTGCCCAAGAGATTCAAGCTGTCATCGATGCATCAATCTCTTCAGAGATGTTCACCAAAGATTATGCAAGCGTCTTTGATGGCGATCACCGATGGAAGTCCCTTGATACACCAACAGGAAATACCTTCGAGTGGGATGCGCAATCAACCTATGTTCGCAAACCTCCATACTTTGAAAATATGCCGGCTAAGCCTGCTCCAGTAGTTGATATTTCAGGTGCGCGAGTTCTTGCAATCCTTGGTGACTCTGTTACAACAGATCACATCTCACCTGCAGGAAATATCAAAGCTGACTCACCTGCAGGAAAGTATCTTGAGGCCCATGGAGTTGCTCGCAATGACTTCAACTCATATGGATCACGTCGCGGAAATCATGAAGTGATGATCCGTGGAACCTTTGCCAATATCCGCTTGAAGAATCTTCTGCTCGATGGCGTTGAAGGTGGATTTACTCGTAACTTCCTCGATGCAGGCGCACAAGCGACAATCTATGACGCATCGATGGCCTATCAAGCAGCAGGAATTCCGTTGGTCATTCTTGCAGGCAAGGAATATGGATCAGGATCTTCACGTGACTGGGCTGCTAAGGGAACTGCTCTCCTTGGAGTCCGTGCAGTGATTGCTGAAAGTTTCGAACGTATCCACCGCTCTAACTTGATCGGCATGGGCGTTCTTCCACTGCAATTTATCGAAGGTCAGAGCGCTGCAACACTTGGTCTGAAGGGTGATGAAACCTTTGCTATCTCAGGGATCACAGCACTCAATACCGGGGGAGTTCCAAAGGAAGTCACCGTGACAGCCGGCGGAATTACCTTCCAAGCAAAGGTGCGAATTGATACTCCAGGAGAGGCTGATTACTACCGCCACGGTGGAATTATGCAGTTCGTCCTACGACAATTGCTTGGGTGATCTAGAATCACACCTGTGATTGAGTCAATTAAGGGGCCAGAAGATATCAAGGCCCTGAGCCAGGATGAGCTAATCGCCCTCGCTGCCGAGATTCGCTCTTTCCTTATCGAGAAGGTCTCAAAGACCGGCGGCCATCTAGGACCAAACCTGGGCGTCGTTGAACTTACGATGGCAATCCATCGCATCTTTGATTCACCGCGCGATGTCGTGCTCTTTGATACAGGCCATCAATCCTATGTTCATAAGATCATCACTGGCCGTGCCGGTGAGTTTGATCGTCTTCGCCAGCGTGGCGGTATCGCAGGATATCCAAATCGCAGAGAGAGCGAACACGATGTCATTGAAAATTCACATGCATCTACCGCCCTTTCTTGGGGCGATGGAATCTCGCGTGGATTCTCACTGACAGGACAAGGCGATCGCAGCGTTGTAGTTGTCGTCGGAGATGGCGCGCTCACAGGCGGAATGTCGTGGGAAGCCCTCAACAATATTGCGGCCGCTAAAGATCGCAACCTCATCCTTGTCGTTAACGATAACGAGCGTTCTTACTCACCGACAATTGGTGGAGTGGCAACTTATCTTTCAACTTTGCGTGTAACTCAAGGATATGAACGATTCCTTGATTGGGGTAAGGAAGTACTTCATAAGACTCCAGTTGTTGGCGCGCCGATCTATGAGACTCTTCACGGAGTTAAAAAGGGAATTAAAGATATTGTTGCACCGCAAGGTATGTTCGAAGATCTTGGCCTTAAATATCTAGGACCAATTGATGGACATGATTTCCAGGCTCTAGAGAAAGCTTTGGCTCAAGCAAAGCAATTTGGTGAGCCAGTATTGGTACACGTCATTACAGAAAAGGGTCGCGGACACCAACCAGCACTTGCTGATGAGGCAGAGAAGTTCCATGCCGTTGGCGTTGTAGATCCTGCGACAGGAATTCCAGTTGCCAAGAGCGCGCGTTCATGGACTCAAGTATTTTCCGAAGAGCTTGTTGAGATCGGTGGAGAGCGTAAAGATGTCGTTGCAATTACTGCAGCGATGCTTGGTCCAACAGGGCTAGATAAATTTGCTGCGGCATTCCCAGAACGCACCATCGATGTCGGAATCGCAGAACAGCACGCTGTGACAAGTGCTGCCGGTATGGCTTTTGCTGGACTTCACCCAGTTGTCGCAATCTATTCGAGCTTCCTCAACCGCGCCTTCGATCAACTCCTCTTAGATGTTGCACTCCACAAGGCCGGTGTGACCTTTGTTCTAGATCGTGCAGGTATTACTGGCGATGATGGCCCATCACACCACGGTATTTGGGATATGGCGCTGACTGGAATTGTTCCAACGCTGAGCCTTGCCGCACCTCGCGATGGCGCGCGCCTTAAGGAAGTTCTCCGCGAATCACTTGATATCAGTGGTGCGCCAACAGTTATTCGTTTTCCAAAGGGAGCTG
>WLGP01000002.1 GCA_009703165.1 Actinomycetota bacterium
ATCTAAGAGCATCAAGGTCATAGGTCCTCCAACATATAAGAGATTACGCCTCGATCCAAACGGTTGACTGCTTCGCGACAGGTCTTGCGAAGATCTGGGCTAGCACCAGCAATCTGTGTAAGTAGATCAATGAGCTGCTTTGTCGAACGGACAAAATCACCAACCGACATGTCGCTCCCCTTGAGAACGCTCTGCAATGAGTTTCCTTGCGCCCATTTATACGAGATAAAGGCGAAACCGAAATCTGGTTCGCGTTGAGTCTTCACGCCAAAACGTTCTTCGATCTCTTCGAGTTCACTCCAAATTGAAACGAGCGAGACAAGAGCCTGTGCAACATTGTTATGCGGCATCTTCGGTGCGTAATTCTCTGTGGTGCGAGATTGAAAAATTACCGCCGAAGCGACAGCGACTAATTCGGGGGCTGAAAGCTTATTGAGCACTCCCCTTTTTATCGCCTCGGTCAAAAGTAGATCCGATTCAGCATAGATTTTGGACAAAATCTTTCCTTGTTCGAGCGTCTTTTCTCCTTCAATGTAATTCAGGTGTGTGAGAACGTCACAGATACGGTCGAATGTCTTTGCAATGACATGGGTACGGTTTTCCACTCGAGCTCGCAAACCATCTGACTCACGACGGACTCTCTCTGCTCGTTCAGCAATCCGTGCATGTGATTCACGGTCGTTGCAGGCATGGCATGGATGGGATTTAAGGCTGCGACGAATTCCATCTATCTCTGACTCAAGGTGGCGACGCTGCTTCTGGTCGACGGTACGACGAGCATCACGCTTGGAGAGAAGTCGTTCTATCTCTTTGATATCGCTACGCATACGTGCATATTCGGCGAAATCACCAAGATGGCAGTTGACGTCCTGCATCAACTCATTGATAGCGCCTTCATTCTTCTTAATCTGTCGAACTAAGCCAACAACTGCGCGGTCTGCTTGGAATTGAGCAAATGAAGATTCCAAAGATCCGCGAGCTCGCTCGCGACCAAAGCGATGGATCAGATTGATCGCCATGTTGTAGGTCGGCGTAAAGGATGATCTCAAAGGATATGTACGCGTTGATGCAAGGCCTGCAACCATTGCGCTATCGATCGTTGGACTCCACTGAACGATTGCATTTCCCTCAATATCGATACCACGGCGCCCTGCTCGACCGGTGAGTTGCGTGTACTCCCCTGGAGTGATCGGAACGTGCGCTTCACCATTCCACTTAGTCAGTTTCTCCAAGATCACAGTCTTTGCCGGCATATTAATTCCAAGAGCGAGAGTTTCAGTTGCAAAAACAGCCTTGACGAGCCCGCGCTTAAAGAGATCTTCAACAGTCTCCTTAAAACTTGGGAGCAAGCCAGCATGGTGGGCAGCTATCCCTCGTTCTAGGGCATCTAACCATTCGTCATAACCCAATACATCTAAATCCTCTTGGGCAAGATTGGCATTAAGTCGCGCAGCAGTCTTAGCAATCTCTTCACGCTCTTGAGTGTTGGTCAATCTCAGACCAGAGTGGACGCACTGTCTTACTGCCGCATCACATGCTGCGCGAGAGAAGATAAAGGTGATGGCAGGTAGTAGTCCTTGTCTATCGAGAGTTTCGATTACCTCAGGACGCGAAAGTTTATTCTCGCTCTCATCAAAGCGTTCACGTCGATGTCGCGGCATCTTTACCTTGCGCATCGATTCACGTTCAAGTGCCAAAAGTTCAGGGTTGATCTTTCCAGGCTCTTTAAAGAGATCGACCAATCTATTGCCGATCAAGACATGTTGATAGAGCGGGATAGGGCGAATTTCAGAGACGATCACATCGGTGCCACCACGGACTGTGCCAAGCCACTCACCGAACTCTTCAGCGTTGGAAACTGTTGCGCTGAGTGAGATCACCTGGACGGACTCCATGAGATGGATGAGAACTTCTTCCCATACAGCCCCGCGAAACTTATCTGCCAGATAGTGGACCTCATCCATGACTACCGACTGGAGATTTGTAAGAGTCGAAGATCCCGCGTAGAGCATGTTGCGAAGAACCTCAGTTGTCATGACCAAGATGGGCGCTTCAGAGTTGATATTGGTATCTCCAGTAAGAAGGCCAACGTTATCTTCGCCGAAGCGTGTGACGAACTCTGCGAACTTCTGATTCGATAACGCCTTGATCGGAGTTGTGTAGAAGCACTTCTTGCCCTGTTCGATCGCTAAGAAGGCGGCAAACTCACCTACGACCGTCTTACCCGCACCAGTTGGCGCTGCAACGAGTAAACCTTTTCCATCTTCAACACAGTGCAGCGATTGGATTTGGAAATCATCGAGTGGAAAGTCAAAGCCCTCAGAGAACTTAATGGTGAGCGGATGAGATGCACGTACGCGCGCAGCAGCCATACGTTCTGCTGGAGTGCTCATGCTGACCACGCCAAGAGCGCATCAGGAACGCAGCGAGCAGTAAGAGGAAGAGACGAGATTGGTTCTCCATCTGCAAAGGCAGAGCCGCAACCTTCAATGGTGATCGATCTGCAGCGATGAAAACTCACTGCAGGGTGACCCACATGCTTACCAAAGTAGACCTTAGGAAAGACCTTGATCAGCTCTATGCGCGAGACCTTCTCCAAAATCATGATATCGAAGAGTCCATCATCGATCGTGGCATCTGGACAGACTTTCATTCCGCCCCCGTAGCTAGAGCCATTTGCAATGGTGATCAGAACTGCATCAACATCAACGACTAAGTCATCCATCGTAATGCGATAGCGGTGAGTTTGCAGGAGAAAGAGCTTCTCCAGAAGAGCGAAGTTGTACTTCATACGACCCTTTGGCCAACGCATAGCGTTCGCTCGTTCATTAACGAGAGCATCAAAGCCGCTAGAGAGAATCGCGGCAAACCAACTCTTGTCGACGAGGCCCAGATCTACCGCCTTCGGATTTTCATGTGCAATGAGATCTACCTGATCCTTAAGAGATAATTTGTAAAGATTGAGGCTTCGTGCAAAATCATTTCCGGTTCCACAGGGAATAACTCCCAAAGCAAGTGAGTGAGCGGTGCAGTGTTGAATGATTTCGTGAATAAATCCATCTCCACCAAAGGCAATAACTGCCCTGACCGGATGATCTCTTACTGCACTCTCTAATTGATCGCGAAAGTCATTAAGGTCTCGTCCTTCAATGGTGAGAGTCTTAAGACCGTACTCGGTAAATTGCAGTTGCGCCTTATGTGCCAGAGCGCGAGCTCGACCTTTTCCTGAACTCGGATTAACTGCCAATATCAGCACGTTCGGCCTTCTTGCGCCGTCTACGATCGTTAAGAAGTGCGATGCCACCAGCCATGAAGTAGAGCAAAATCAATGGAACTGCAAGAGCGATCATGGAGAGTGGATCTGGGCTTGGAGTAAAGCCTGCGACAAAGAGAGTGATGATAAAGATCCAAATACGCCATGGACGCAAAATTCCCTTGCCGCTAATCGCACCGATTAAGTTGAGCGCTACAAGGAAGACGGGCAACTCGAAACCAAGACCAAAGAAGAAGATTGTCCGTGTGACGAAATCAAGATAATCATCGAATCGCACAAGGTTGTTCAGCGAATCAGGGGTGAAACCAAAGAGAACCTTGATCGCCAATGGAAGAATCGAATAACCGAAGTACGCTCCAACGCTAAAAAATGGTGTTGCTGCGATGATGAAGAGAATCGAGTTACGTCGCTCTTTCTTATGGAGAGCTGGAGCAATAAAGGCCCAGAGTTGATAGAGCCAGAAAGGTGCAGCGAGAAGAATTCCAGTCAGAAGGGCTACCTTGATATGTAAGTTAAGCGGGCCAAGTACGCCACTGATATAGAGCGCGCCACAATTGTCGGCGCCAGTCTCCTGGGCGGTCTTGAGGTCACAGACAGGTTCAGCGAGCGTTGTGATGATCTGCGTGTAATAGACCCAGCCAACAATCGCAAAGACTCCGATCGCAGCGGCACTTCGAACAACACGCTTACGTAATTCGCGTAAATGTTCGAGGAGCGGCATGCGACCGCCATTCGGGGTCGACATGTGAGTTAAGCGGACGCTTGTCCGTCTTGATCAGGCTTCTTCTCGTCCTTCATATCCTTCATCTCAGATTTAAAAATCTTGAGGGATTTGCCGAGTGATCGTGCTGAATCAGGAAGGCGCTTTGCACCAAAGAGAAGAATGATGACTACTAGAACGAGCAAGATGTGGGTAGGTTCCTTGAGAAACACACTAATCTCCTTTTGCTATGCCTAAATAATTACTAAAAATTGCCTCCGTCAGGGGGCCTACGCTATCGCACCCTCGTCATAAAGTGCCATGGTTACCTCGGCTGATTTAGCGATCGACCTGCGCAGCTCCTGCGGCTCTAGGACCTCCAAGCCAGCACCGCTGGCCAGAATCGATCGAGCCATCCACTGCTCCGAGAAGGCCTCCAATGTGATCGATGAGAGCCCTTCAATATCGGTTAACTCCAAGTCAAAGGACTCTAAGGTCGCTCTATCCATCCAGTGGATGGCAGCGTGGACTCGGAACTTCTCTCCAGTAGCAGCCGAAATGTTTTCTAATTTTCCAGAGCGTTCGCTCTCGGTTGCAGCCCTAACTCTGTCAAGTCGGAAGGTACGTATTGCAGATGAGGTGTGACAGTAACCCTGGAAGTACTCCACTCCCCCTTCAACAAGAAAGTGATAAGGCGTGACAGTTCGTTCTGACTGTCGATCTGATGCGGGCGAGAAGTATGAGATCGCGACAGAGCCACGCTCTTTAATTGCTCGAGCTATCACAGTTCTGAACGTTGTCTGTGATTTATCGTGGATCGAAATATCGGCACCGATAATTGACCGCAACTTCTCTGAAAGTTCAATAATACGTTGTGATCTTTCGGGAGCGATTTCGGCAGATGCCTCGCGCAAGAGATCCAATCCGAGTGTTAGAGAGACAATCTCCGAACTAGAAAGAGTTCGAACTCGTGCAAGTGGGGCTGCATTACGGATCGTCACATACCCTGAATCGAAGGCAAGATCAATCAGTTCTAGCGGGGTGTAGCCCGGTAAACCACACATCCACAATGTGTTGAGGTCGTCAAGGATCACATCTTTATCAACTTTGAAGTGATCTGCAAGATCATTAATCGAGATACCTTGATGTGCGAGAAGGAAAGGCACAAGATCTAACATGCGAGCCGTCTGCTCCAGCGGAGTGCTTTGCTCTTTAGCCATGGAGAGCCTGCATTCTTTTGAGTGAATCAATGACATCGAGTCGCAGCCATGACGGTGATATCGCCACAACATCATCGCGGTGCCAGAGAATACTTCGCTTGAGCCACGATCTATTAATGATGGCAATCTCTATCTGATCCCATTCATCTCCAGGATTTGTCTCTATTGCCAGAGCTCGAAGTTGGTGGGCCGAACCTTTTCTTACCTTGAGAACCGCACGCTCTTGAAGGTGGTCATCTGCCAAGCCGTGGCTTACAGGAGATTCAAAACGATCTCCCTTCTTACCGACGTTAATCTCTGACTCAATGCGATCTAGCCTGAACTTCTTTACCTGTTCTGCGGCAACGTCCATACCTACTAGATACCAGAAGCCGGAATCTCCCTTAAGGCTATATGGGTGAACTTTCTTCTGCTTAAGCGAGAGATCTTCTCCAAGGTAATCAAATTCAATTTCAGCCTTGCGAACTATCGCATCCGTAATCAGTGAGAAGTTGGGATCGTTAACGCTCATCTGCGGTGCTAGGAAAGAGAGAGCATCGCTATCGCATTCAAGACCAAGGGATTCAAGCTTTACTAAGGCCGCTGAAGATTCTCTCTCAAGAGATGCACCGCTCCAGGCAGATGCGGCAAGAGAGAGAAGAGCGATATCCTCGCCATCGAGCTGGCCGAGATTGAATTGATAACTGGCCGGAGTTATTCGATAACCAGCCTCATCTTCAAAGAGTGGGTCAAAGGTTCCGAGTTCAATCACGATTCCAAGACTGCGTAGATCATCTTTGTCGCGCTCAAACATCCGCTCCATCGCCTCAGGCGACCCGTCATAACCATCTACAGTCCTAAAGATTTCACTCTTGGTCAGATAACGCTTTGTCGCCAAGAGCGCGATGGTGAGATTGACTAACCGCTCACTCTTCCGCGACACCGTAAGCACCCTTTGCAGGCCTGCGACGACGGGCGAGAACTTCAACACCTGGAGCCATGCGACGACTCTGAATAAGAAAGCCTGTGTGGCCAATCATTCGCTGCTGTGGACGCACTGCAAGTCCCTCATGATGCCAACCGCGAACAATCGTCTCAGAGCTCTCTGGCTCAGTGAAGTGGCCATCTGCTTTAAGCGCTTCAGCGGTTGTAGATAATTGAGTCGTCGTCGCAACATAGGCAAGAAAGACTCCACCTGGTCGCAGGACGCGAGCTGCCATCTCTACACATTCCCAAGGTGCGAGCATGTCAAGAATCACTCGGTCATAAATTTTTTCGTGAGGATGATCTTGCACAGAACCAACGGTCAGCGACCAGTGAGAAGGCGCGGTTCCAAAGTATTCGGTGACATTCTTACGAGCGATCTCAGCGAAATCATCACGACGTTCAAAGGAATCGAGTGAACCGTGAACACCTACTGCGCGCAAAATAGAGAGTGAAAGTGCGCCGCTACCAACTCCGGCTTCGAGAATACGAGATCCTGGATAGATATCTGCAACTCCCACGATCATCGCCGCATCTTTTGGATAGACAATTGTTGCACCGCGCGGCATCGAGAGAACGTAATCAGAGAGCAAGGGAATAAAGGCGGTGAATTTCAATCCTGCAGTTGTGGAGACGACCGAACCTTCAGGAATTCCAATGAGATCGTCGTGAACAATCCATCCCTTGTGAGTGTGCCACTCTTTACCTGGTGTTATCGTGAAGCTATATAGCTTGCCTTTGGGATCTGTGAGTTGGATCCGATCACCGGCTGCGAAATATCCTGGTGTACGAGCGCCAGAGATTGAGTTTTGAGAAGACACGCCCCATATCTTAGGTGAGGAAAGGAGACTCCGTGGGGGTATGGTCTCGGATGTGACCCACATTCGCCTCTCCCCTAGTCGAGTCAGCGAATTCAATAACTGTCCCCGCCTCTACAAATATCGCGTCATTGAACAACTGCCGGAACCTCCGAGCATCGATGCAGAGCGCGGCACGCTGATTCACACAATCCTCGAGGATCTCTTCGACCTCTCTCCCGATAAGCGAACACACGAAGTTGCGATATCTATGGCACCGCAGCGCTGGCAGAGCCAAGTGGCGGAGAAACCAGAACTGGCAGCCCTCGTCCTCAATGAGAAGGAGTGGCTCGATCGCGTCGCTTCCTTATTGCAGAATTACTTCACTTTGGAAAAGCCTGAAACCTTTGAAGCTACTCATCGCGAAATGCATCTAGAACAAGATTTGAGTGAGCATGTTTATCTACATGGATATGTCGATCGCATTGATGTTGCCCCTACTGGTCAGGTTCGCATCGTGGATTACAAATCTGGAAAGTCCCCAAAGCCTGGCTGGGAAGAGAAGGCTCTCTTTCAACTCCGTGTCTACGCACTTCTCTACTGGCGTTTGCATGGAGTAATCCCAGCGCTGCTCGTTCTTCACTATCTCGGTGATGCGCGCAGCGTTAAGAGTTCTCCTACTGAGAAAGAGTTGCTCTCAACTGAGAAGAAGTTGCTCCAGATTGCCGACGAGATCGTCGATGCCATTGAACGTGATCACTTTCCCCCAAAGGCGAGCAGACTATGCGATTGGTGCTTCTTTAAAACGATCTGCCCAGCACACAACTAAATGTTTGCGCGGAAATCTCGTAGATAATCAAGTGAGACATCATTAAGTGATGAGACGACTCTGACCTTTGGTTCGAGGGTTACCTCAACATAGTGAGGAACTGCAACCACTGAGCAACCTGCCGCTTTCGCAGATTTAATTCCGGTCAAAGAATCTTCAAAGACTACGCACTCATGGGGTTCAAGACCCAACCGTTTAGCAGCTTGCAGATATGGATCGGGAAAAGGTTTCGTCCGTTCGACATCATCTGCGCTAATGCTGAATGAGAAGAATTGATCGTGAAGAGAGGCCAATGCAGCATCCATCAAGTTGCGAGGGCTGGCACTGACAAGTGCAACCGGCATCTGTTCGCGAATGCGAAGTACGGCATCAAAGGCTCCAGGCATCAAGATTGCGTGTGATGATAATTTGACCAGCATCATCTGAGTCAGCTCTTCAACAACTTCTGGTCCAGTCATATCGTGGGCGCAAGTTTGTGAGATGTACTCACCAACGCGAGAGAGCGGTCCCCCGATGCAGATTCGTTGATCGTCATCGTCCCATTCATAAGAGTAGCGAGCACAGATCTCTTGTTGCGATTGATGCCACTGTGGCTCTGAGTCGAGAAAAAGTCCATCCATATCGAAGAAGGCAGCCTTAAAGGTCATGATTTATCTCTGCTTTCGGCTACGAGTAGGAGCTAATTTGCGTTGAAGTATTTAGCTTCTGGATGGTGGACGATGATTGCAGATGTTGATTGCTCAGGGTGCAACTGGAACTCTTCAGAGAGTTCGACACCGATACGTCCTGGCTCCAAAAGTTCACAAAGCTGGACCTGTTGCTCGATATCAGGACATGCTGGATATCCAAATGAGTAACGAGATCCGCGATATCCCTGATCGAGGATTCCAGCAAGATCTGGAGCATCCATGTCGAGAACGCTCATCTCTTCACGAATGCGCGCATGCCAGTGCTCAGCCAGCGCTTCAGTGAGTTGAACCGACAGACCGTGGAGCTCCATATATTCACGGTAGCGATTTTCAGCAAAAAGCTTTGCTGCTGCATCTGAGATAACGCTACCCATCGTTACGACATGGAAGGCAACAACGTCGACCTTGCCAGAATCTTTTGCAGCAAAGAAGTCAGAGATACACAATCTGCGATCACGCGATTGTCGTGGGAATGAAAAACGTACGCGCTCTTTTCCGGCATCTGGCCCTTCGTGATGCAAGATGATCAGATCATTTCCTTCGCTCACGCACGGGAAGTATCCGTAGACAACTGCAGCGTTGAGCCAACCTTGTGATTGGACTTGGTTGAGAAGAGCGCGAAGACGCGGGCGACCTTCAGAATCAACCATCGCCTCATACTCACCGCGACTTCCCTTAAGACCCCACTGTCCAACAAAGAGTGCGCGCTCATCAAGCATCTCTACATAGTCAGCAAGTGCAACGCCCTTAACGATGCGACTTCCTAGGAACGGCGCCTTCGGAATCTCGATATCGGTGGCTACATCGCTTCGTTTGGTATCAACCGGTGCATCTGAAAGTGATCTATTGATTGCCTTGACTTTTCGCTCGCGTAACGCTGGCAGTTCAGCCCCGGGTACGCCCTTCTTCACAGCCATGATCGCATCCATCAGATGCAGGCCTTCAAAGGCATCGCGCGCGTATCGAACTTCACCTGGGAATTCACCGGCGAGATCAACCTCGACGAATGCGCGAGTAAGTGCTGCGCCACCCAAAATGACTGGCCACTTTTGATCTAGGCCACGTGAAGTCAGTTCCTGCAAATTCTCACGCATAATGACTGTCGATTTCACGAGAAGACCTGACATACCAATTGCATCAACATCAGACTCTTGTGCCGCATCGATGATCTGATTGATCGTCTGCTTAATTCCGATATTGACTACTCGATAACCATTATTGGACAAGATGATATCAACGAGGTTCTTACCGATATCGTGCACGTCACCCTTGACCGTTGCGAGCAGAATCGAACCTTTACCCTGGTCATCAATCTTCTCCATGAACGGCTCGAGATAGGCAACTGCCGTCTTCATCACTTCTGCGGATTGGAGAACGAAGGGCAGCTGCATCTCGCCCTTACCAAAGAGCTCACCGACGATCTTCATTCCTTCAAGAAGGTGATCGTTGATAATAAGAAGTGGCGGTATTCCCTGCTTCATCGCTAGATCGAGATCGTCGGTGAGACCAACTTTTTCGCCATCGATAATGCGACGTTGTAAACGCTCTTCTAGCGGCAGGGCTGCAAGTTCTGCGGCACGGACATTTCTTGAAGCGGCTAATTCAACACCTTCAAAGAGTTGCAGATATGCGCTCAAAGGATCGTAGGTGCACTCGCCATCGGTGTATTCACGGCGATCATAGATAAGGTCGAGTGCGACTTTGCGTTGTGCTTCATCGATACGCGCAAGAGGCATGATCTTTGAAGGATGAACGATCGCTGAATCAAGACCTGCTGCCACACATTCGTGGAGGAAGACAGAGTTAAGAACAACGCGTGCTGCCGGATTAAGACCGAATGAAACGTTACTGACTCCAAGTGTGGTCTGCACTGCTGGAAACTCACTCTTCAAAGTACGAATCGCGTTGATCGTCTCTAGACCATCACGACGTGTCTCTTCCTGACCGGTTGCAATCGGGAATGTGAGAGTGTCGATGAGAATATCTCCGACTTCCATCCCCCAGTTATCAACCAAATCTGCAATGAGCCTGCGCGCAACGCGTAACTTCCATTCAGCTGTACGTGCTTGACCTTCTTCATCAATGGTCAGAGCAACAACTGATGCGCCATGTTCGACTACTAAAGGCATGATTCGCGCAAAGCGTGAGGTTGGTCCATCACCATCTTCATAGTTCACTGAGTTGATAACGCAGCGACCACCCAGTTGCTCAAGACCTGCCTGCAAGACATTGGGCTCTGTTGAATCGAGCATGATCGGCAAAGTTGATGCAGTTGCAAAACGACTGGCGATCTCGCGCATATCGCGAACGCCATCGCGACCGACGTAATCGATGGAAAGATCAAGCATATGAGCGCCATCGCGAATCTGATCGCGAGCGATCTCAACACAGGTCTCCCAATTTTCAGAGATCAGCGCGTCACGAAAAGCGCGTGAGCCGTTGGCATTGGTTCGCTCACCGATTGCAAGGAAGGCGTTATCTTGCCTGAACGGGACATATTGATAGAGCGAAGATGCTCCTGGATCAGCCTTTGAAGAACGAACTTCAACCTTCCTACGATCAAGGCGAGAGACAACGGCGGCAAGGTGTTCTGGTGTTGTTCCACAGCAGCCGCCAATGAGTGAGATTTTGTAATCATCGACGAAGGTCGCCAGCGCTTGCGCAAGCGCATCAGGACCAAGTGGATACGTTGCACCCTTTGGTCCAAGCTCAGGAAGACCTGCATTCGGCATGACTGAAATACCGCAGACAGCGTTCTTGCTTAAGTAGCGCAGATGCTCTGACATTTCGGCGGGGCCTGTTGCACAGTTAAGGCCGATCAAATCGATGTTGAGTGGTTCAAGTGCATTGAGCGCTGCACCAATCTCAGAACCAAGAAGCATTGTTCCCGTTGTTTCAACAGTCACTTGTGCGATGAGGACGACATCGCGATCTGATTTATCAATGGCAGCACGAGCTCCATTGACTGCAGCCTTTGCTTGCAGAAGATCCTGCGTCGTTTCGATCAGAAGCGCATCAGCGCCAGAGTCAACAAGTCCTTGTGAGGCAACCTCGTATGCATCACGAAGGTGGCTATATGTTGTGTGGCCAAGGCTAGGTAACTTCGTACCTGGTCCAAGCGAACCAAGGACGAAGCGTGGCTTCTCAGGTGTTGAGTAGGCATCTGCGGCCTGGCGAGCAATAACACCACCGGCATAAGCCAATTCATAGATGCGATCTTCGATTCCATACTCAGCCAAGTTTGCCCAGTTTGCACCGAAGGTATTTGTCTCGATCGCATCGACACCAACGGTTAAATATTGATCGTGGACTGAACGGACGATATCTGGACGAGAAACATTGAGTACTTCGTTACATCCCTCATGGCCCTGGAAATCTTCAAGGCTCGGATCGGCTGCCTGGAGCATAGTTCCCATGGCACCGTCTGCGATAACAACACGGGTCGCCAGAGCTTTTCTCAGCTCTGATGGTGTTTTAGCGCTCGTCACGACGTGAAGGTTACCGTAAGGTGAGAGATATGGAGATTTTTCAGATCCCACTGCTTCGGAAGCCGATCATGATTGTCGCCTTCTCTGGGTGGAGCGATGCTGGAGAGGCTGCAACAGGTGCTCTCACCCATCTCCTAGAAAATCTAGATCCTAGAACTTCGGATTCAGATGCTGTTCTTATAGCCGAATATGAGGCTGAGGACTTCTATGACTTTCAGGTAAATCGCCCAATGATCACTGTCGATGATTCACTCGTACGAAATATCAATTGGCCTTCAACGCAAGTGTATGGATTGAGTACCCCTGATCTTGATAATGATTTTGTCCTCGTTCTCGGCGTCGAACCATCAATGAAATGGAAGACCTTCACTTCATTGCTCCTAGACCTGGCCGACGATCTTGAAGTGGAGATGGTTCTCACTCTCGGAGCAATGCTGGCAGATGCACCTCACACCCGTCCGATCTCAGTAAGTGGAAGTGGCGGACATCCAGATATCGCTGCGCGCCTGGGCGTTGAGATCAGTAAGTACGAAGGTCCTACAGGAATCTTAGGAATTATCGGAGATGGTTGCCTGAAGCGCGGAATTGATTGCATCTCGCTATGGGCCGGACTACCCCACTATGCATCTAACTCGCCGTCACCAAAGGCAATTCTCGCACTTGTAAATGCTGTTGAAGATTTTCTAGAAATCTCAATCTCCCTTGCAGATTTAGCCCATCAGGCAAAGGAATGGGAGAGCGAAGTCTCTGAGATGGCTGAAGAAGATTCAGAGGTTTCCGAATATGTGAAAGCGTTAGAAGAAAGTAAGGATGCTGCCGAGTTTAAAGATGTCTCAGGAGATGAAATTGCCCGTGAACTCGAGCGCTTCCTACGTAGACAGAACGAGAATTAGAGAGCAAGACCCAACAGATCATCGAGGACTCTAGAAAGCTCTCCAGCACTGCCGCCCGTTGCACCACCCTCGGTCTCGATGCACCAAGACGTTAAGAGTGAAATTACTCCGTGAGTGTCCAGATCTTGCGATAAACGTTGAACGATTGCATCTATCAGCGGTTGCGTTGGAGCAACATCAACCTTCGAAAGATTTAATCTGATTCGATCAAGGAGAATGGTGGCATCGCCAATCTCGTCTGATCCCCACATATGGTCTTGTCGATAGTGATGTCCAAGAAGAGCCAGGCGGATCGCCATTGGATCCACACCATCTTTGATCAACTGCGAGACAAAGATGAGATTGCCAAGTGATTTACTCATCTTGGTTCCATCAAGGCCAATCATTCCCGTATGCACATACATTCGGGCAAACTTCTGACCAGTTGCAATCAACCCTTGGGATGCAGACATATCGTGATGCGGAAATGTTAGATCACTTCCGCCGCCTTGAATATCGATAGCAAATTCATCACCGATCGATGGTTGCAAGTAATGAAGCGCGATTGCAGAACATTCAATATGCCAACCAGGGCGACCTGGACCAAAAGGACTCGGCCAACTTGGTTCACCTGGACGAGCGGCTCTCCAGACCAGCGCATCTAGCGGATCTTCTTTACCGACTCTAGCAGGATCTCCCCCACGTTCTGAGAAGTACTGCATCGCGGTATCAAGAGTTAAATGTGAGCGGTGGAGAAATTCTGGATCTAGCCTCACTCGAAAATAGAGGTCATCGTCTACTCGATAGAGAGAACCACGAGCCTCTAACGCCGAAATTGAAGCGATGATTGTCTCCATCGCTTCAATCACGCCGATATATGAATCAGGTGGAATAACGTGGAGTGCGACCATATCTCCGCGGAAGAGTTCGATCTGAGAGAGAGCCAAATCGTGCCAATCAACACCATCACGCGTTGCGCGTTCAAGTAACGGATCATCAATATCGGTGATGTTCTCAACAAATCGCACCTGCGATCCAGAGAAACGGAGATAGCGATTGATCAAATCAAAGGTTACATATGTTGCCGCATGTCCTAGATGTGTTGCATCGTATGGAGTAATCCCGCAGACATATAGTCGATAGAGATCACGGCGTTCGAGAGCTTCAACTTTCTGCGAAGCTGTGTTGAAGAGAGAAAGAGGAGGATTTTCTCTACCTTTGCGAGGTTGGCCTATAGATAGATCGGCCCACGACTTCATGGTTTCATCCTAATACGCAGGCCATGGAATTGCTGGCCATTCATCACTGGGAAGTGGCATTAGACCTGAAGTAATCAACCGCTCTATTCGCATCACCAGTGCCGAAAATTCATCAGGGGTCATATGTGTCGCAAAAAGCTCCTCATTGGACTTAACCAGATCGGCTACCTTCCTTAACTTTTCCATCTCCACGTCGGTAAGTGAATCCCCCGCCCACTGCCAAAGAACGGTACGCAACTTATCTTCAACGTGGAATGTCACACCGTGATCACAGGCAAATAGGTGGCCACTTTTTTCTGGCAACAAGTGACCAATCTTGCGATCAGTGTTATTGATGCATGCATCAAAGATTGCAAGATTTCTTAAGGATGGTTCATCACGTCCGAAAAATTGAGTCAGATCGATACTCTCATCAACATCGATCCATAACTGAACCATTCCTAAACCTGCCGGACCTTCGCGAAGGATTGTTGGCGGAACACAATTAAATCCAGCGAGATTACTCAAGAGAAAGGCTGCATACTCGCGATCTGCAAGTGTTCCGTCAGGAAAATCCCACAACGGCCGCTCACCGGCGATTGGTTTATAGATCACATCCATCGATTGATCTTCGTAAGAGATTGATCCGAAGAGAGTCGCATTAGACGCATCAACCAAACGTCCGGTAACGGTAAGTGTTCCTTGGGAAAGAAAGTCAGATATCTGATCAACCCATTCTTGCGAATATCTCATTAACGGCGATATCCATTTGCGCGTGGACAGAGATGCCCCTTGGGATCAATTGGTGCGGTACAGAAAGGACAGAGCGGTCGCCCAGCAGATACAAGCGCTTGTGTTCTTGCGACAAAGGCCAAAGCTAGCGAGAGATCAAGGTGGACTTCAACGATTGGAGAATTGAGATCATCAAAATCCTCATCGTCACCTTCAGAGAGACTCTCTCCCCTCAAGGTAATTTCGATCTCTAGTTCGGCTGGATCAAAGGCGATTCCGATCGCACCGATCGTAAATTCAGAATCAAGCGGCAACTCAAGCGGTGCGCTATCGGCAGGAGAGGCAGATATCGAAGTTAGCGGTGCATTCTTCTTGATCTCTCTTATGATCGTAGAGATACGATCGGCAAGGGCTGCCGCCTGTGACTTCTCAGTTGCTAAAGAGATGAGCTGACTTCCTTGTCTCACCTGAAAATAGAACTCTCGCTCACCTGGAGCACCTATTGTGCCAACAACAAAGCGGTCGGGTTGATCAAAGCTCCATCGGCCGGCGTTCATCACGCTTTATTTCCCGTTGATCCACCGATAGCTGTCGCGGCAGTTGGAGCCGCAGACTCACGGGAAACTCTGCCTGCCGTATCGTTAAAGGTAATCAAGCGGCTGACCCCGTTATCTGTATCGATAACAGTCAACGATGCTGGCTCGATCACTAACTTTTGGAATTGATCGAGATGCATTCCAAGGCAATGAGCGACGATCGATTTGATGACATCTCCATGGCTAACTAAGAGTCTGGCCTTCTTCCCCTTGACTGCATTTAATCGATAGAAAGATGAGAGCGCTCGATTCTGCATCTGCAGCAGAGACTCGCCATCTGGAAAAATCATCTGACTTGGCTGCTCGGCAACGGTCTTCCAGAGGGTTTTTCGTCGCAACGAGGCGAGAGACTTCCCCGTCCAGCTTCCATAATCAACTTCAGAGATATCGTGATCGATAGAAAGTGGAATGGAGCGCCCATTCTTTTCTAACCATGGCGCAATGGTCTGATGACATCTCTCCATCGGGCTGATAAATATCTGATCGAAAGCTACATTGCCTAAACGATCTACAAGGCCCTCAGCCTGCTTGCTTCCTGTCTTACTGAGTGCAATACCGGGAGAACGACCGGCAAGGATGTTCTTTTCGTTGGCAACAGAGTGCGCGTGACGAAGTAAAACGATGCGAGCCATGCGCCAAGATTAACCGTCTTTAAGAATGTTGGCTTGCTAGGGTGGTCGCCATGGAGATCAGGCGCGCTGGAAATACAGGTTTGCAGATCTCACGGCTAGGTCTAGGAACTATGACGTGGGGTCGCGATACCGACACCCATGAGGCTGCCGAGCAGATGCGTAGCTATCTAGAAGCCGGTGGCAATTTCATCGATACTGCAGCACCTTATGCCGATGGAGATGCCGAGAGAGTAATCGGCGGACTTTTGGAGACTCTCTGCAAAAGAGATGAAGTCGTTATCGCGACCAAGGCGGGTATCTCATTTCCGCAAGGTGTGAGAACTGTCGATAACTCTCGTAGCTTTCTCATCTCAGAGCTCGATAAATCTCTGGCCAGATTGGGAACTGATTACGTCGATCTCTGGCAGGTTCACACCTGGGATAACGCTGTTCCCTTAGATGACACTCTCTCGGCGCTTGACTACGCATATACGTCAGGAAAAGCACGTTATGTCGGCATCTCAAATTTCAATGGATGGCAGAGTGCGCGGGCAATTACTGTGCAGGGTTCAAATACCGCCAAGGCACCAATTGCAACGATGCAGAATGAATACTCACTACTCAATCGCGAAGTTGAGCGAGAAGTAATCGACTGTGCTCGCGCACTTGATGTTGGAATCCTTGCCTGGTCGCCTCTAGGAAGAGGAGTTCTCACTGGAAAGTATCGCTCTTCAATCCCTGCAGACTCTCGCGGAGCAACGCCTCACTTTGCAAATTTTATTGCCCCATACCTCAATCCAGAGAGCGCGCGGATCGTCGAGGCTGTGGTTGCGGCAGCAGGTGGCTTGGGTTACTCACCACTAGAAGTTGCCTTAGCGTGGGTACGAGATGCACCCGGTGTAACGAGTGCAATCGTAGGTGCGCGAACAGGTGCACAACTTCGCGGAATACTTACAGTCGAAGAGATCGTTCTGCCAGAAGTTGTCAGAACCGCTCTCGATGATATCTCGCGAGTTTTCTAGTAACTCTCAGCAGGTCTCTAAGAAATCCTTGAGAACGTTG
>WLGP01000020.1 GCA_009703165.1 Actinomycetota bacterium
ATCGCGCCAGAATCAAACCAGCAATCAATTACTTCAGGTACGCGGACCATGGTGGCCGAACATTCTTGGCAAGCAAAGGTGATGTCATCCACATATGGGCGATGAGGATCGAGCTCGAGGAGATCCTTCCCGGCAAGGGCACCAAGTTCCTTGAGTGAATCAACACAAACTTCATGCTTATTTTCACAGCGCCAGATCGGTAGGGGAGTTCCCCAGAATCGATTGCGAGAAAGCGCCCAATCGATATTGTTATTGAGCCAATCACCATATCGTCCGGTTTTAATTGTCTCTGGATGCCAATTGGTCTTCTCGTTCTCACGAATAAGAGCATCTTTAATCGATGTGGTGCGGATGTACCACGATGGTTGTGCGTAGTAGATCAACGCTGTGTGGCATCGCCAGCAATGCGGGTAAGGGTGCTCGTATTGAAGGTGCTTGTATAAGACGCCGCGAGTTTTAAGCTCTTTGACCAGTGGCTTATCGGCATCTTTAAAGAAGAGTCCACCTACCAATGCAACATCTGCAAGGAAGGTTCCATTAGGTGCGATCGGGTTAACAACTGGAAGGCCGTAGCTGCGACAGACCTGTAAATCATCTGCGCCAAAGGCAGGAGCCTGGTGCACAAGACCGGTTCCATCTTCAGTCGTTACATAGGTTGCAAGAACTACAAAGTGCGAATCGGGAATCTCGATAAAGTCCAAGGGGCGTTGATATGTCGTGCGCTCAAGAGTTGCACCCTTAAAGGTTTTGAGGATTTCGACTTCACCGACCAAGCTGCTGATCAGCGCTTCTGCAACAACTAAAACTTCTGATTGATCTTCATGGGTTACTCGAGCTGCGACGTAATCGACATCAGGATGTACGGCGATCGCGGTATTTGAAACTAGCGTCCAAGGAGTTGTGGTCCAGACAAGAAGACTTGCTTTGAGTTCGACGAGATCGCCGGATGTAATCGGAAAACGTACGAAGACAGATGGATCTGTGACGGTCTCATAACCTTGTGCTAATTCATGATCTGAAAGGCCGGTGCCACATCGCGGGCAGTACGGTGCGACGCGATGGTCTTGTACAAGAAGACCTTTCTTCCAAATCTCTTTGAGCGACCACCAGACGCTCTCTACATATTCAGGTGACATCGTCCAATACGCTTCATCGAAATCAACCCAGAAGCCCATACGTTCTGTCATGGTTGTAAATGCACCTACGTGGCGTGTGACAGATTCTTTACATTTATCGTTAAAGGCTGCGATGCCAAATTTTTCAATATCGCCCTTGCCAGAAAATCCAAGTTCTTTCTCGACAGCAATCTCAACAGGGAGGCCGTGGCAATCCCATCCAGCCTTACGTGTGACGAACTTGCCCTTCATCGTATGAAAACGAGGGAAGACATCTTTAAAGACTCGCGCTTCGATGTGGTGGGTCCCAGGCATTCCATTTGCAGTCGGTGGGCCTTCGTAGAAGGTCCAAGAGTTCTCTGGCCCCTGGCCAGCGCGCGCTGCAAGTGATCGTTCAAAGATTGATTGGTCAGCCCACATCTTCAGTATCGAGTGCTCCATTGCAGGCAGGTCAATTTGGGCTGCAAGAGGGCGAAATTGTGAGCTCATAAGGCCTTGAGTCTAATGCAGGGCAGTTGGCCAGCCGTAATCGCGCCATTCCTCACGCGAGTCTGACTTTTTCGCCAGAATAAATCCACCTTCATATATGAGTGGCATATTTGGTAGAAGGAGAAAAAGAGCATAAGGTGCGCGGCGTGTCAGCAAAAAAGGTAGCGAAGAAGGCGGCGAAGAAGGCCCCTGCCAAGAAGGCTGCAGTAAAGAAGGTTGCTAAGAAAGCGCCAGCGAAGAAGGCCCCTGCCAAGAAGGCTGTCACGAAGAAGGCCCCTGCCAAGAAGGTTGTGGCGAAGAAGGCTCCAGTAAAGAAGGCAGCGCCAGTTAAAAAGGCAGCGCCAGTTAAAAAAGCTCCGGGAAAACCTTTTCCATCGAAGGCGGGAAAGCCAACACTTACCGTTGATGAGAAGTCACAGACAGTCTCTGTCGCAACAGTTGTAGCACCAGTTGCCGCGCCAGTTGTTGAAGAGCGTCGACTTGTTATGCCACCTCCACCACGCCCGGTAAAGAGTGGAAAGAAGGTTGCACCGCTTAAGCCAATTAAGTCAGCACCAACTCCTGTGACTGCGGCAGCAGGTGAGACTCCTTGGAGTGCAACAGAGCTCAAAGCCATTCGAGTAGAACTGACTAAAGAGCTGGCTCGCCTCAAGCAAGAATTAGAACTCGTTGAAGCTGAGATGGAAGAGTTGATCGCAGACTCTGGTGAAGGCGCCGGCGATGATCAGGCAGATTCTGGAACAAAGACTTTTGAGCGCGAACATGAGATGTCACTTGTGATCAATGCCCGCGATATGGTCTTGCAGACAGAGCGCGCTCTTGAGCGTATTGAAAATAAGAGTTATGGAAACTGCGAAGATTGTGCAAACCCAATTGGTAAAGAGCGCCTACAAGTATTTCCACGCGCAACTCTCTGCATGATCTGCAAGCAGAAAGAAGAGCGACGCTAAAGGTGCCTCTGGCAAGATTTACCACGTACTGGCAACGCCTCTACTTTCTCGGGGCCATTATTTGGGCAATCGATTACACAACTAAGGGCTGGGCTCTCAATAACCTGAGCCAACGTGAACCGCGCGAGATTCTTGGCTCCTTCTTACAACTTCGTCTGGTCTTTAATCCTGGCGCTGCCTTTAGTTTTGGAACGAGCGTCACCTTTATCTTTACTATTCTCGCCTTGGCTGCGATAGCAGTTATTGCTTACTACGCAATTAAAATTGAGAATCGCTGGTGGGCTGCCGTCCTTGGGTTAGCTCTCGGCGGCATCTTAGGAAATCTCACAGATCGCATCTTTCGCGCTCCAGCATGTTTTAACGGCCATGTCATCGATTGGATCGAACTTCCTCGTTGGCCGGTCTTTAACGTTGCAGACATCGCGATTGTCTGCGCCGCGCTACTATCAGTACTGCTTGTCGCTAAGGAGATTCCTCCTTTTGCCCCACCGGGTGCGCAGAAGTAATCCAGCAGCATTCTGGGTTTCATTAAGGGAGTTTCATGGCTAGAGAATTACGCACCCTGAGCGTTCCTGAGGGTGTCGCTGGAGAACGTATCGATAGCGCGTTAGTACGCGTTCTCGGTCTCTCTCGCTCTGCCATTGTTCGCCTCATCGACGATGGCGATATCACCTGTGCAGGTGCACCTCTTGGAAAATCTGATCGCGTTACTGCAGGGCAAGTCATTGAAGTACTTCTTCCCGATACAGTCGAGAGAGAGCCAATTCCCCTTACCCCACTTGAGGGTTTAGATATTGTCTACAACGATGATCACATCTTGGTGATCAATAAACCTGTGGGATGTGCTGCGCATCCAAGTCCAGGTTGGCACGGTCCAACAGTTGTTGGCGCTCTTGCCGCTGCCGGTTACACAATCTCTACATCAGGTGCGCAAGAGCGTGCAGGTATCGTGCATCGACTCGATGTTGGAACAAGTGGGCTAATGGTCGTTGCAAAGACTGATCGCGCCTTTACTGTTTTAAAAGAGGCATTTCGTACCCGCAGCGTTGATAAGACCTATCACGCACTTATTCAAGGACATATTGATCCTCCCACCGGAACCATTGATGCACCGATCGATCGCCACCCAAAGGTTGATCATCGCTTTGCAGTTGTGGCAGATGGCAAAGAGAGCATCACTCACTACGAGTTGATTGAGTATTACCGCGCTGTGACGATGGTGAAGGTAGAGCTAGAGACTGGTCGCACCCATCAGATTCGCGTGCACTTCAACGCCTTGGGCCACCCACTTGTTGGCGACACTATCTATGGCGCAGATCCTGTTCTGGCGAAGGCGTTACAGATGTCACGTCCGTGGCTACATGCCAAAGAACTCCGCTTTGATCACCCGATCACGGGCGAGTCGATGGAGTTCAAGGCTCCATATCCAGATGACCTTCAGGCTTGTCTGGCGTTGCTATCCGATGCTGTCATTCCGTAAGTGCTAATTTAGCCAGCCTATGAGCGGTACTTCTTCAGAATCATTCGTGCACCTGCATGTACATACCGAGTATTCGATGCTCGATGGTGCTGCGCGCGTGGGGGATTTAGTCGCCGAAGTTGCCCGACAAGAGATGCCTGCAATTGCTATGACAGATCATGGCAACGTCTTTGGCGCCTTTGATTTCTATAAGCAGGCGACAAAGGTTGGCGTGAAACCGATCATCGGCATTGAGGCCTATGTCGCTCCTGAATCACGACACGAAAAGAAGCGTGTGCAGTGGGCAAGTGGTGGCGAAGATGATGTCTCAGGCGGCGGCGCATATACACATATGACAATACTTGCTGAGAATAATCAGGGTCTGGCAAATCTCTTCCGCCTCTCATCTCTTGCATCCCTTGAGGGCTATTACTACAAGCCGCGTATGGATCGCGATCTTCTCTCACGATATGCCGATGGTTTGATTGCAACGACTGGTTGCCCAGGTGGTGAAATCCAGACGCGTCTTCGTATGGGAAATTATCGTGAGGCACTTCGAGCAGCAAGTGATTATCGAGATATCTTCGGTGCAGCTAATTTCTATCTCGAAGTGATGGATCATGGCATCGATATCGAAAATCGAGTCAAGGCAGATCTCTTAAAGCTTGGCAAGGAGCTTAAATTACCGCTGCTTGCAACGAATGACCTCCACTACACATTCCACGAAGATGCCGCCGCCCACGAAGCACTGCTCTGCGTTCAATCTGGCTCAACACTTGCAGATCCCAAGCGCTTTAAATTCGACAATAGTGAGTTCTATGTAAAGACGGCGGCGCAGATGCGCGAGCTCTTCAAAGATATTCCAGAGTCATGCGATAACACCTTACTTATTGCAGAGCGCTGCAACGTCACTCTGCGCGAAGGCGAGAACCTTCTGCCGCAATTTGATGTACCTGCAGGTGAGACAGAAGATTCTTGGCTGCGTGCACTCTCACATAAAGGTCTCAAAAAACGTCTTGGAGATCGAACAACTCCAGAGCACATCACGCGCCTAGATTATGAACTCGATGTCATGGTCAAGATGGGATTTCCTGGCTACTTCCTTGTTGTTGCAGATCTCTGTTCACATGCACGCAAAGTTGGAATCCGTGTAGGTCCTGGCCGTGGATCTGCTGCGGGATCACTTGTTGCCTATGCACTTGGAATTACAGGGCTTGATCCGATTGAACACGGTTTGCTCTTTGAGCGCTTCCTTAATCCAGAACGTATCTCTATGCCAGATATCGATCTCGACTTCGACGAACGTCGCAGATCAGAGATGATTCGCTACGCAACTGAAAAGTATGGTGATGATCGCGTTGCTCAGATCATCACCTACGGAACCATTAAATCTAAACAGGCTCTTAAAGATGCAACGCGAGTACTTGGCTATCCATATGCCATTGGCGAGAAACTCACGAAGGCACTTCCACCATCTGTGATGGGTAAAGACATCACCTTGGGTGGCGTCTTTGATAAAGATGATGCCCGCCATGGCGAAGCTGGTGAGTTCCGTACCTTGTATGAGACCGATGTCGACTCCAAGCGCGTTGTAGATCTGGCACGTGGACTTGAAGGACTCAAGCGCCAGTGGGGAGTACATGCCGCTGGTGTGATCCTTTCGCGCGAACCGTTACTTGATGTCATCCCAATTCATCGCCGTGAAGCAGATGGAGCGATCATCACCCAATTCGATATGGGTGCATGCGAGGCAACTGGCCTACTCAAGATGGACTTCCTTGGTCTACGTAACCTCTCAGTTCTCGATGATGCGCTAGTAAATATCAAACTTAATCTTGGAATCGATGTTGTCCTTGAAGATCTTCCACTCAGTGATGCCAAGACATTCGAATTGCTCGGTCGTGGTGACACATTAGGTGTATTCCAACTCGACGGTGGACCAATGCGTGCACTTCTTCGCAGCATGTCACCTGATTCATTTGCAGATATCTCAGCTGTTATCGCTCTCTATCGCCCAGGTCCTATGGGAGAGAACGCTCATAACAACTACGCCGATCGCAAGAACGGTCGCAAGCCAGTTGAAGCAATTCATCCAGAACTCCGTGAGCCGCTGGCCGACATTTTGGGTGATACCTATGGCCTTATCGTCTACCAAGAGCAGGTAATGGCGATCGCACAGAAAGTTGCTGGCTTCTCACTCGGTCGCGCGGATCTCTTACGTAAGGCGATGGGTAAGAAGAATAAAGAGATTCTCGATAAGGAGTACATCCCGTTTGAGGCGGGAATGAAATCAAATGGTTTTGGTGATGCTGCAATTAAGCGTCTCTGGGAAGTTCTGATTCCATTCTCTGATTACGCATTTAACCGCGCACACTCTGCCGGATACGGTGTGGTCTCGTTCTGGACGGCTTACCTCAAGGCAAATTACCCAACTGAATATATGGCCGCCCTACTTACAAGTGTGCGTGACGATAAAGATAAATCTGCTCTCTATCTCTCTGAATGTCGCCGCATGGGTATCAATGTCTTGCCACCTGATGTCAACGAATCAAATGCGGAGTACACACCGCGCGGTAAAGATATTCGCTTTGGTCTTGCTGCAATTCGAAACGTTGGCGAAGGAGTCGTAGCTTCAATTAAGAGCGCCAGAGAGAGTAAGGGAGCCTTTACATCCTTCGGTGATTTCCTTGCAAAGGTCGATGCCCAGGTTTGCAATAAGAAGACCATCGAATCTTTGATTAAAGCCGGAGCCTTTGATGATCTAGGCCATCACCGCAAAGCTCTCGTCAGCGTTCACTTGGAAGCAATCGATGCTGTCATCGAGAGCAAGCGCGCAGAAGCGATCGGCCAATTCGATCTCTTTGGAGATATCGGTGGATCGCAGGTCAGCGGATTAGAGATTGATATCCCACAAGGCGAATGGGATAAGGCAACGCTCCTTGCCTTCGAACGCGAAATGCTTGGACTCTACGTTTCAGATCATCCTCTCCTTGGCGTTGAACATGTCTTACGATCGAATACAGATATGTCCATCAGCGCGCTCCTTGATGATGGAGGAGTGCAAGAAGGATTTGTCACCATCGGTGGTTTGATCACCGGCATCTCTCGCAAGGTATCTCGCCAAGGATCTTCATGGGCGATTGTTACGGTGGAAGATCTTGAAGGATCTTTGGAAGTTCTCTTCTTTGCCAATACCTATAACCAATATGCGCTGACTCTTGTAGAAGATCGTATTGTCACAATCCGTGGACGGGTTGATCGTCGTGAAGAACAAGTTCGCTTTAGCGCTCTTGAGATGTCGACCTTAGATATCTCAAGTGGACCCGTTGGCCCGCTCTTGATCTCACTACCCATGGCACAGTGCACTCCACCGATTGTCGAACGGATGAAGGAGATTCTTCGCTCTCATCCCGGAAAGCGCGAAGTGCATCTCAATATCGAAGATGGTGGAAAGACGACGACGATGAAGATTGATGCCCTCGTCACATCATCGCCAAGTTTGAGCGCCGATCTCAAGACAATTCTCGGCCCTGATTGCCTGGTCCGTAGCTAAAGGCGAGAAATTCATCGCTCCTCGCGCAGGCCACTCAAAGTAGACTGAGCCAGTGATTCGAAGAGTTGATCTGCGCGGTGCGCGCCATAGCAAGGCCGGCTATCAAGAGCTCTTGCCTCGAGCAACTCTTGATGTCAATGAAGCGATGGCTTTGATTCAACCAATTCTTACCCGAGTTAAAGATGGAACTCCAGAGGATCTCTTTGCTCTGGCGCAAGAGTTTGATGGCGTTCGCCCTCCATCTCTACGTGTTCCGCAGAACGCCCTCGATAACGCACTGGCAGAACTTGATCCGGCGATCCGAACAGCACTAGAACTTTCCATCGAGAGAATCCGCAAAGTTCATCACGATCAGATCCGAGCCAGTCACACAACAACTGTTGTTGATGGGGGAGTCGTTACGCAAAAGTGGGTCCCAGTAGATCGCGTAGGTCTCTATGTTCCGGGCGGTCGCGCCGTCTATCCATCGAGTGTGATGATGAATGTGATCCCAGCGCAGATTGCGCGCGTTGAAAGCATTGCAGTGGCTTCTCCACCACAGAAAGATTTTGGAGGATTGCCGCACCCGACAATTCTTGCAACGTGTGCACTGCTTGGAATTACTGAGGTTTATGCAGTAGGCGGTGCGCAGGCGATTGCCCTCTTTGCCTATGGAATGAAAGATCTCTGTGAAAAATGTGATCTCGTTACTGGCCCTGGAAATATTTATGTCGCAGCTGCCAAGCGCGCACTTCGTGGAATCATCGGAATTGATTCTGAGGCAGGACCAACAGAGATTGCAATCGTTGCCGATGAAAGTGCAGATCCACGCAATGTGGCAGCAGATCTGATCAGTCAAGCAGAGCACGACGTTATTGCTGCTGCTGTTCTGGTAACTCCGTCATTGGAGCTAGCCGATGCTGTTGAGAGAGAGCTCGAGCGACAAGTGCCGCTCACAAAACACTCAGAGCGAATCCGCACCGCCTTATCTGGAGTTCAAAGCGCCATTGCCATCGTCGATGACATCTCCCACGCGATCGATGTTGTTAATGCATATGCAGCAGAGCACCTTGAGATTCAGACACGTAATGCCCGCGAGGACGCTGCGAAGATTAAGAATGCAGGTGCTGTCTTCATTGGTCCATTTACTCCCGTCTCATTGGGTGATTACTCTGCTGGTTCTAATCACGTTCTTCCTACCGGTGGATGTGCCTGTCATAGCAGTGGATTGTCTGTCGCAACCTTCTTACGTGGCCTCCACTTCATCGAGTACAGCGAGCAAGCATTTAGAGATATTGCACCGACTGTCATCACTCTTGCCCAAGCAGAGGATCTACCTGCACACGGTCAGGCGATGAGTGTTCGTTTGGAAGATCGATGACCCAAGCACACTGGCCAGAGTGGCTTCCGCTTCGCCCATCACTTGCTCCACTTTCACCATACGGTGCGCCACAAGTGGAAGCCGACGCATCTCTGAATACAAATGAGAATCCATTTCCTCTTTCGCCATCACTGGTTGCGGCAATTTCAGAAAAGGTGGGCGAAGTTGCAGCATCGCTCAACCGTTACCCAGATCGTGATGCGACAGCGCTCCGCACGGCTCTTGCCCAGTACATCAATGCGCAATCTGCAACTAACTTTCAAGAAGGCAACATTTGGGCGGCAAACGGAAGCAATGAGATCATCCAATCGCTCTTTCTCGCTTTTGGTGAAGGAAGCGCCCTTGGTTTCATTCCTTCGTATTCGATGCATCCGTTGATTGCACGTGTGACTGCAACTGCTTGGATTGATGGAGCTAGACGGGATGATTTCTCACTCGATATCGAAAGCGCAGTAGAACAAGTTCTACGCGAGCGTCCAAGCCTTACCTTTATCACTACTCCAAATAATCCAACTGGTGAAGCGATCCCACTGAGCTCAATTGAGAAGTTAGCTGCAGTAACACCGGGATTGCTTGTAATCGATGAGGCCTATGCCGAATTCTCAGATATTGAATCAGCGGTGACTTTGATTGAGAAATTCCCACACCTTGTCGTTATCCGCACCATGAGCAAGGCATTCTCATTTGCTGGTGCTCGTGTTGGTTACCTCGTTGCGAACCCTGCCGTCATCGATGCGATGAAGTTAGTCAGACTTCCTTATCACTTGAGCTCGCTGACACAGAGCGCTGCCTTGGTGGCTTTAGAATTTCAGGATGAGTTGCTCTCAGGGGTTGCTCAATTGCGTCAGCAGCGAGAGTTAGTTGCTCAGGGTTTGCAAGAGTTAGGGCTTCAAGTTCTACCAAGTCAAGCAAACTTCCTACTCTTTACTGGATTCTCATCGCCATCGGCCGATCTCTGGCAGGCGATGCTTGATCGAGGAATTTTGATTCGAGATGTGGGATTATCAGGGTACTTACGCACCACAATCGGCACCGGCGCCGAAAATGAGAAGTTTTTACATGCGCTACGAGAGTGCTTAG
>WLGP01000021.1 GCA_009703165.1 Actinomycetota bacterium
AAGGTGTCACTTGCTACAACGCCAGTGCTTTCAGGAAGTTCTGGAAGGTGTGGGTACTCATCGATGGAGAGTGTTGGCAGGGTAAATTTTGCAGAACCTGATGTCACAAGGACGCGAGTTCCGTCGAGTGCGATTGTGATTGGTTTATTTGGAAGTGAGCGGCAGATCTCTGCAAGTAATTTTCCTGGAACAAGAACTTTTCCTTTAACAACGATATCTGCTGCAAAGTGAGCTTTACTCGATGTCTCTAAATCTGATCCTGAGAGAAAGACTTCGTCGCCGGTGGCATCGATAACGATTCCGAGGAGCTCGGTTTTAATGGGGCGGGTTGAAAGGCTGCGGGAAACCCAGTTCACACCATCGGTGAGTGCTTGTTGATCGACTGTAAATTTCACCTGTAACCACCTTCTCGTATCTTGAAAGTCTGGCACACCTGTGCTGACTTAGAAAACTAAAACTTTTCTGCGGTAGATGTTCGTGTGTGGAGAGATTTTCTATCTATAAAAGTAGTAGTAGTAACTAGAGACCTTTTCTGTGGAGGAGAGCTCCTCACAGAGTAAAAGTCCTGATCACACCCTTTATCTCTCGATAAACACCTGTGGGGAGGAGGTGGGTAACCACCGCACTTCTGTGGATAAGAGAGTGAGCACCGCCCCTGACCTCTGCTGGGTTAATAAGAGTGAGCCTGCACCACCCTGATTACCCACAGAAAAGAGGGAGATACCCACAGTTATCCACAAGTTCTCCACAGTTGGGGGTAAAGCCATCCAATATGGACATATCTACCCAATCCACCTGCTATTTAATTTTTTGCAGCCACCTTAATTCTGTTGGTGAGTTCAGTGACCTGGTTATAGATCGAACGTCTCTCAGCCATCAATTGGCGAATCTTCCGATCGGCATGCATCACAGTGGTGTGATCACGCCCTCCGAAGGTCTGGCCAATCTTTGGCAGGGAGAGTTCAGTGAGTTCGCGGCAGAGGTACATCGCGATCTGGCGAGCGTTTACAAGGACTCGAGAACGCGAGGTTCCACATAAGTCATCGATTGTAAGGCTGAAATATGAAGCGGTGGCGGCCATGATTGTTGAAGCGGTGATCTCTGGGGTCACATCACTTGGAATCAGATCACGTAAGACAATTTCAGCAAGGCCCATATCAACCGGCTGGCGGTTAAGGGATGCAAAAGCTGTGACGCGAATAAGTGCGCCTTCGAGTTCGCGAATATTTGTAGAGATCTTACTTGCGATAAATTCCAGAACATCATCTGGCGCATTTAATTTATCTTGGGCAGCTTTCTTACGAAGGATCGCAATACGTGTCTCAAGTTCCGGTGGCTGAATATCTGTAATCAAACCCCACTCAAATCGGCTGCGAAGTCGATCTTCCAAAGTTGTTAACTGCTTTGGTGGGCGGTCAGATGAGATAACAATCTGCTTATTAGCGTTATATAAAGTATTAAATGTATGGAAGAACTCTTCCTGTGTACGTTCTTTATTTTCCAAGAATTGAATATCGTCGACAAGCAAGATATCTAGATCGCGATAACGGCGTTGAAAGGCAGATGCTTTATCGTCACGAATTGAGTTAATAAAGTCATTGGTGAACTCTTCTGAAGAGACATAACGAACACGGACATTGCCGTATAACTCTTTGGCATATGCGCCGATCGCGTGCAACAAGTGAGTTTTGCCAAGTCCTGAATCACCGTAGATAAAGAGCGGGTTATAAGCCTTAGCTGGCGCTTCAGCGACTGCAACTGCGGCAGCATGTGCAAAACGATTTGATGCACCGATAACAAATGTTTCAAAGATATAGCGCGGGTTAAGTTGTGAAGGCTCATCACTTTTTACAGAACCGGACGCGTCACGACCTAAAGTTTTTGCAGCCGGTGCAAGTGGTGCGTTCTCAACAACAACAGTTGGTGCTGGAAGATCGGCTAGCTCAATATTTTCATCGATCATCACCGCGATATTTGTCTTATCGCCGAGTTCGCGAGTAAGAACTTCATTAACAACGATGCGAAGGCGAGACTCCAAGACATCTTTTGCAAAGGCGTTAGGGGCAGCAACCAATAAGTTGGTTCCATCTTCGCTCTGGATAAGACCAAGGGCCTTCGTCATCATCAAAAATGCTCGATGTTGAGGCTCTCCGATAGAGACATGCTCAATGACACGTTCCCACAGGGCGCTTAATTCCACGTCCACTACTGCCATGTATGCCCCCAGAGATATCCACAAAGTTATCCACAGGCTGTGGTCTAAAGTAGGGGTTGAGGCCTACAAAATCCCGAATTCGGCGGATAGCCTGTGGAGAAGTCGAAAAGTAGGGCTCTTTGGGGAAAAGCGCAAGTGGTTATCCACAAGCGTGGGTAGCTCCACCCCGCAAGCGGGGCCTTGGGGGCGAGTTTGACCCATACATATCCACACCTCTACCGTTACCTCCTTGCTTCCCCCGCACTTATGAATCAAGGCCCACCCGGGCCTGACAAATTTTCTCGCTAGACGAAGGAGTTCGACCTCATGACAAAGCGCACCTACCAACCAAATACACGTCGTCGCGCCAAGAAGCATGGTTTCCGTGCACGCATGGCTACACGTGCAGGTCGTGCTGTACTCGCAGCTCGTCGCGCCAAGGGTCGCTCACGTCTTTCAGCGTAAAAGCTAAAAAGCCGCGGAGCAAAAGAGTGCTTCCAAAGAACGCACGTCTTACTACAAGCGAAGATTTTGCTAAAGCAACAAAGAGCGGAACTCGCCTTACCTCAGAGAACCTCGTTGGATACCTGTGCATCTCCCCTGCCTCAGATATTCAGGGCGGCGGCAAGTGCGGTCTGATTGTAAATAAATCTGTCGGTGGCTCTGTCACACGCCATCGCATCGCCCGTCAGATTCGCCATAGCGTTGCGCCGATGATCGTAGATCTTCCCGCCAACTCACTTCTAGTGATCCGAGTTCTTAAGAACGTTCCAACTTTCACCGATGAAGTTTCAACCGTGGTTACCGGGTTAATTGCACGCGCAGCGAAGAAAGTTGAGCGCTCATGAAACTCCTTCTTTCACCGCTGACTCTTCTCATCACCTTTTACCAAAAATTTATCTCCCCAGCGCTTGCACCTCGCTGTAAGTACTACCCATCATGTTCAAGTTATGCACTTACAGCAATTTCAACGTATGGAGTTAAAGGTGTGGCTATGGCGGCATGGCGTGTAGTGCGCTGCAACCCATGGTCACATGGTGGTGTTGATTATGTACAACCTAAAGTTAAAACAGAAGAAAAAACCATTACAGAGCAATCACTTGAGAGCATGAAGGCGGCGGCATAACCATGGGCTTTATTCTTAATCCTCTATATAACCTGGTATCAGGAATCATTGTTCTCTTCCACAATATGCTCACACCGATCTTCGGCTTCGACAGTGGTGTGACATGGTCACTTTCAATCATGGGACTTGTGGTTGTTATCCGAATTGTTTTGATCCCACTCTTTGTGAAGCAGATTAAGAGCCAGCGCGCACTTACCGCCCTGCAGCCACATATGAAGGAGATCCAGAAGAAGTACAAGGATGATCGCCAGAAGCAATCAGAAGAGATGATGAAGCTCTACAAAGAGCATAAGACAAATCCACTCGCATCATGTTTTCCAATCCTTGCCCAGGCACCAATCTTCTTCGCACTCTTTACTGTGCTTAATGGAATCGCAGCAAAGACAGATGCCGGAGTTCCAGCACCAATTGCTCGTGGATTCCTTAAAGGTGATTACCTAGAGAGCGCAGCGCAAGCAAAGTTCTTCGGTGCAAAGATTTCAGAGACATTCCTTGGAAGCGATGACATCAAGGTAAAGCTCGTCACTGTTCTCCTTATCTTTATTATGTCTGCAACAACCTTTACAACTCAGCGTCAGTTGATGGTTAAGGGAATGCCAAAGATGGATGCAAGTAACAATATGATGTTGCAGCAGCAAAAAATCATGTTGTATTTATTCCCACTTATCTTTGCAATCTCAGGTGTTAACTTTCCAGTCGGTGTTTTGATCTACTGGTCGACAACAAACTTCTGGACATGGGGCCAGCAGTATTACGTGATTAAGAGAAACCCAACCCCTGGATCTCCAGCCTTTGAAGAGCTTGCCCGTAAGAAGGCGAAGAAAGAGGGACGCCCAGTAGAGGGCTCACTCGATGAGGCAGATGGCGATAAGCCGGCGACCGATGAGGTGAAGGGGCAGCGCCAGCAGCCAAAGAAGAAGAAAAAGAAGAAGAAAGATTAATTCGGACAAATACCTTTTATTACACTAAACCCCACCAAAAGGGGCTAATTAACCCAAGGAGTAGAGATGTCAGAAGAGAGCACAGCAGTAGTTGATACAGCAGAAGCAACAGAGGTTGTAAAGGCGCCAAAGTCGCCTGCCAAGCTTGAAGAAGAGGGCGATATCGCAGCCGATTACCTAGAGGCGCTCCTTGATATTGCAGATCTCGATGGCGATATCGATATCGATGTCGAAAATGGCCGCGCATCCCTTGCCATCGTCGGCGGAAAGTTGAGCCACCTCGTCGGCAAGGAGGGCGAGGTCCTCGACTCAATCCAGGAGCTCACACGCCTTGCTGTCCAGACAGCAACCGGCGACCGTAGCCGCCTCATGCTCGATATCGATAACTTCCGCGC
The DNA here is from genome assembly GCA_009703165.1 of Actinomycetota bacterium. GTDB lineage: Bacteria > Actinomycetota > Actinomycetes > Nanopelagicales > Nanopelagicaceae > Planktophila. The sequence continues at coordinate 4,657 of WLGP01000021.1, forward strand.
CAACCGACGCAAGGAGCTGACCGCACTTGCCAAGGAGAAGGCTGAAGAGGCGACCACAACAGGCAATTCCATCAAACTTGCGCCTATGAACGCCTTTGAGCGCAAGATCATCCACGACACCATTCAGGATCTAGGACTTAGTAGCGAATCTGATGGGGAAGACCCACGCCGCTACGTTGTGATCTACCCAGCGTAAACCCCTATGACGGCAAGCGATGTTTCCCGTGAAACACTGATCGAGCGCTACTTTCCAGAGCGCCTCGATGAGATCGCTGCCTATGCCCACTTTCTCCAGACGGCAGGTATCGAACGCGGCCTAATCGGCCCCCGCGAAGGGGAGCGGATCTGGGAGCGCCATATCTTTAACAGCCTACCCGTCACCCAATTACTACCGCAGGGGGCCTCCCTCTTTGATATCGGCTCAGGGGCAGGACTTCCAGGAATTGTCATCGCCCTAGCCCGCCCCGATCTATCGGTCACGCTGATTGAGCCCCTTGAACGCCGGGTCTCCTTCCTCAATGAGGCGGTAGCAGGCCTTGATATCGAGGTAATCCGCGGAAGAGCACAAGATGTGAAGAAATCAGCTGACTTTGTCACCGCCCGAGCTGTCGCCCCGCTTGAGAAGCTGAAGAAGATGAGCTGGCATATGGTCAAAACTGGGGGAAGTCTCCTTGCGATGAAGGGGGAGTCAGCCTCGGCTGAGATGGAGGGGGTCAAGGGAGCAACGCTCCACGAGATCACTTTGGAGGGAATCGGCCTTGGGCGAATCGTCGCCATTAAAAAGGGTGCTTAGATAGGGCCATGAGCCAGAGCGGTGATGATTCACGTGAAACAACGAGCGCTGCCTCCACCCCTCCCACAAGCAAGGTAGTGGGAGTTCGCCGCCTCAAAGAGGCGATGGCAAAGCCGGCCTCAACCCGCATCTTCACTGTAGCTAACCAGAAGGGTGGGGTCGGAAAGACCACCACAACAGTCAATATTGCAGCAGCCCTTTCTATGGGCGGTCTTCGCGTCCTTGTTATCGATTTAGATCCACAGGGCAATGCCAGTACAGCGTTAGGTGTTCCTCACCGTGATAACGCCGGGATCTATGAAGTGCTTATGGGAAGCCACGAGATCTCAACTGTTGTGCAGAAGGTTGCAGGTTTTCCGGCGCTCGATTGCATCTCATCAAATACATCACTTGCTAACGCTGAAATTAATTTAGTTTCGATGGTTGCACGCGAACTACAACTTAAGGAAGCGCTCGAGACAATTAGCGTTAATTACGATTACATCTTTATCGATTGCCCACCATCGCTTGGTTTGTTAACTGTCAACGCGTTTGCTGCAGCGAAAGAGTTATTGATTCCAATTCAAGCCGAGTACTACGCACTCGAAGGTCTATCTCAACTTCTTGAAACATATGCCGTTGTAAAGAAGCGATTGAATCCAAGTATCAATCTCTCAACAATCTTGCTTACGATGTTTGATGGACGTACACGTCTTGCCAATGATGTTGCAGCAAATGTGCGAACACACTTTCCTAATGAACTTATTGATATTCCAATTCCTCGTGCAGTGCGCGTATCTGAGGCGCCTTCCTATAACCAAACTGTGATGACATATGACCCGCTATCACCAGGTGCAATTGCATATATGCAGGTTGCTCGAGAGATTGCAGAACGCGGAAAAGCTAAAGATGAGTCCACTATTGATTCCACATTCAATTCAAATGTAGTGAGCATTCACTACAAGAAAGATGGAGAGATCGCATGAGTGCAAAGCGCGGCGGCCTTGGAACAAATTTGGATTCACTGATCCCAACATCACTAACAGTTGGCGATACCGAAGTTGCAACACAGAATGAAGTTGCGATCTCTTCTATCTCACCAAACCCACGCCAACCACGTACCGTCTTTGATGAAGATGCACTCAATGAATTGATTGCATCAATTAAAGAGATTGGAATTCTCCAACCTCCTGTTGTGCGTCGCGTTGGAACCGATCGCTATGAATTGATCATGGGCGAGCGTAGATTCCGCGCCGCAAAGGCTGCAGGACTTACAAAGATTCCTGTCATCATCCGCCAAACACCAGATAATGAATTACTGCGCGAGGCGCTCATTGAAAATATTCACCGCAGCCAACTTAACCCATTGGAAGAAGCTGCTGCTTACGCTGGTCTACTTACCGATTTTGGCTGCACACATGATGAGTTAGCGGCAAAACTTGGACGCTCACGTCCGTTGATCTCAAATATGTTGCGCCTACTTAATCTTCCAGCAACCGTGCAACGTAAAGTTGCAGCAGGTGTTATCTCAGCAGGGCATGCTCGCGCTCTCCTTGGTTTAAGTGATGAGAAAGAGATTGAAAAGCTTGCCAACCGCATCGTTGCCGAAGGTTTAAGTGTTCGCGCAACTGAAGAGATTGTGGCAACTGCAGGTCCTGCCAAGAAGGCCGGTAAGGCAAAGGTGAAAGTTGGAATTTCCGGAACTGCGCTAGCAAGTGCGGAATTGTTAAGTGATTACCTCGATACCCGCGTCACCATTGAACAAGGTAAGGGCAAGGGAAAGATCACCATCGAATTTGCTGGAAATGAAGATCTCCAGCGCATCGTCGATCTCATCGAAGGTTAATTAAGCGCTGAACCTCTGCGCGACATCTCCTGCTTAACAACCTGACCGAGCGCCTTCACACCTTCACGGATGCGCTCTGGTGTTGGGTGGCAATATGAAAGACGCATCGACCATGATCCAAAACCATCTGCATAGAAGGCTGTACCTGGAACATAGGCAACCTTGGCAACGATCGCTTTTGGCATCATCGCCTTTGTATCAATTTCAGGTGGAAGATTGACCCAGACATAGAAACCACCACCAGGCTTTGTCCATGTCGCCTCTTGTGGGAAATGCTCTGCAAGTGATTCAAGCATCGCATCGCGACGAACCTTATAGACCTCACAGAAGCTAGCGATCTGATCTCGCCATGGCTGATTGGTTAAGTAATTTGCAATCGTTAACTGTGTGAAATTTGAGGGACAGAGAATTGATGACTCTGAAGCAATTACCAATTTATCTTTCAACGATTGTGGAACAAGGGCCCAGCCGATACGAAGGCCAGATGCGATCGTCTTTGAGAAAGAGCCTAAGTAGATAACATTTTCAGAATCTTCTGCGCGCATCGCATTTGGTGATGGGCGATCAAAACCAAGGAGCCCGTAAGGGTTATCTTCAACGACAAAGATGCCTTCTTCACGGCAGATCGCCAGAATCTCTGTGCGACGCACTGCAGGTAGGCAGACACCTGTTGGATTCTGGTAATTCGGGATGAGATATAAGAATTTGATCTTGCGCCCTGCAGCGCGGGTGACTTTGATTGCATCACGGAGTGATTGCGGAACCATTCCATCGGTATCCATCTCAACATGGACGACAGCTGCCTCATATTGGCGGAAAGTTCCAAGGGCACCGACATAGGAAGGTGCTTCAACAAGAACGACATCGCCTGGATCAATAAAGATTCGCGAAATTAGATCGAGCGCTTGCTGAGAGCCGGTGGTAACGACAATGTCATCAGGGTTGGCGCGAATTCCTTCAAGTGCCATCACATCGCAGATCAATTCGCGAAGTTTTGGGTGGCCCTGTCCGCTTCCATATTGAAGGGCCTCAGCGCCATTGGTAAGAATCAACTCATTAACAACGCTTGCCATCATATCCATCGGTAGCGCTGAGAGATTTGGCATTCCACCAGCAAGTGAAACAATTTCTGGGCGTGAGGCAACTGCAAAGAGTGAGCGAATCTCACTCGGAAGCATTCCGGCGGCGCGGGTGGCAAAACGCTCTTCGAGATTTTGCGGAGCACCTGTATGGAATCGGGTATTGACCTCAGACATAGGGTGAAGTCTCCCATATAGATGGGTAACTATGGGAATTATTTAGCGGCGGATACCGGCGCTACGTAGATCTGAAATCCGTAGCGTCCCAGTCTTTGCATCATCTTCTGCCGCTAGATAGAGGCGTTGAATCGCAATAATGAAGGATTCGGCGAGAGCATCACGGAATTCAGGAGTTGCCAAACTCTTTGCATCCTGCGGATTGGATAAATACCCGCAATCAACGCGAACCGAAGGAGCTTTAGTCAGCCGCAGTAAATCCCAAGTCTTTGCATGTGTTCGACAATTTAAGAGATTAGTTCGGGCGCAGATTTCACGCTGTACCAACGATGCAAAGCGCTCGCCAACAACAGAGTGAACGCCATGCGCATCGCTACCGTAGAAGTATGTAGCAACTCCTTGAGCAGTTGGATTTGTATGGCTATCTGCATGCAACGAGATAAAGAGATCGGTTGCATTTGAATTTGTAAATGCAATTCTCTCGGATTCACTTGGAGCATTCTTTGCACCGCGCGTTAGGAAGACGCTTGCACCGAGTGCAAGGAGACGTCCTTCAATACGAACAGCGATGTCGTAGACAATTTCAGATTCGCCGCCATTATTGCCAGGATCTAGGACGATAACCTTATTTGCAAGTGCAGGCCCACGTGTTCGCGTTGCAGCACTTTCACGTAACTGTGAAGGCGCACCGCCTGAGACAATCTTTGTTAAGCGAATCAGACCAATGATTGTTTCTGGGCCGCAACGACCATCAACCTTTGCACCGACAGATTTCTGAAACTCTTTTACCGCTGCCTCTGTCCGCTCACCGTAAATTCCATCGACTCGCCCGCAATCAAAACCCATCTCAGTTAAACGTGATTGAAGGGCTGCAACATCATCACCATGCATCATCGGAGATTGCTGCAGGTAGAGAGAGCGATCCCCTAATTTCCACCGAGCATCTTCAAGTGCACGCTCGGTGGCAACATCGAGTGATCCGGTGACATTTAAACCACGCTCTTGCTGAAAAGAACGAATCTCATCAGGGGAAAGCTGTGGGCACATTATCGAAAACTCTTACAGTTTAGATAAATGCTTCAAGCTCTTTAAGAAGAGCTGGCTTTGGCTTTGCGCCAATAATTGTCTTAACAACTTCGCCGTTGACGTA
>WLGP01000022.1 GCA_009703165.1 Actinomycetota bacterium
GCCGCCCTGTCACGGCGGAGGTCGCGGGTTCAAGTCCCGTCTGGGTCGCGAGTAGAGAGTGTCCACACACTCTCTACTTTTTTAACCTGTACATCTACAACTACATATTGGCTCGGTAGCTCAGTTGGTACGAGCGCGCGACTGAAAATCGTGAGGTCGACAGTTCGATCCTGTCCCGAGCCACGCAGATTGTTTCTACTTACAGATAGCTAATTGCTAATGTGAATTAACCAGCAGATCCAGAACCAGATGGTCCTGCTTTGCGCTGCACCTGAGGTGCTCCGCCGCTGCGCTGGCCGCCGCGGATCTTTGATCCACCGCTTGCTCCACCAGATGATCCTGGACGACCGCCTTTATTCTTCTTCGCCTCTAGGGCAGCAGCCATCTTCGCTTTAACATCATCTACTGAGTTTTCACCTTTTGAATTATCTTGGTTAGCCATGAGTTAAGTCTACCCCTCGGATGGAACTCTTAAGAAGAAAACGAGTTTGGCAATCCATGCAATTGCAGCAAATGTGATGATCTGCCAACCCAAGGTATCTGGCCAGGTGTACAAAGCAAGTGCCAATGCGCCATAGAAAGCGGCCATCGCCCATAACGTCAACGCTGTGACTTTGCGTGAAAGACCAACGCGCATCAAGCGATGCGACAAGTGATCGCGTCCACCTTGAAATGGTGAGATTCCGCGATGAAGTCGTGAGATCACTGCAACGGTTGTATCCAAGATCGGAGTTGCCATCAATAACGCAGGGATTGCAAATGATTTCTCTTGCGGAATGATTCCTGGGCTGAGGCGAATAGTAAGAACCGAGATGATGATCCCTAAAAATAAGGCTCCGGCGTCGCCCATATAGATCTTTGCTGGGTGGCGATTCCAGATAAGAAATCCTGCTGTAGCACCTGCTGTCACCATCGCAAGTGCGCTGACAAGTACTTGCTGGCGATCGAATGCGATGAAGAATAAGAAGAGTGAGATGACAGCCACGGTTCCGGCTGCGCCGCCATCGTGGTTATCGAAGAAGTTGATTGAGTTACAGACACCAACAATCCATAGAACAGAGATTGTGTAGTTCAGGAATGTATTTCCAAAGGCAACGCCCATCGTGTCGGTGACGGTCAAGATGACTGCGACAACGATTCCGGTAAATGTCTGTGCAATCAATCGTGGCCATGGCTCAAGACCTTTGAGGTCATCGATCAAGCCCATGATAGAGATTGCAATTGCAGGAACTAAGACAAAGCTTGCTAGGCGAAAGTTCTCCATCGTGAAATCTTCTGCCAAGAGAGCTGCATATGATGCGCCGACAACGCCGATTGCAATTGCAACGCCGCCCAAATATGGAACAGGCTCTTTCTGAACTTTTCGCGCAAGCGTTGGTGCATCTACTGCACCGATCGAGATTGCGATCTTGCGCATGATCGGTGTTAATAGGCCGACGAAGACAAGTGTCAGCGCGCCAAGTAAGAAGTACCTACCGAGTGAAATATCTTCCATGAGTGAAATAAAGTCCTACTGTGCCTTGAAGTAATTTGCGCGAAGATCATCAACTTCTGATTTGCGGTAGCGACGATGTCCACCCAATGTTCGGATCGATGTCAGCTTTCCTGCCTTTGCCCAACGAGTTACCGTCTTGGGATCTACGCCAAAGAGATCTGCAACTTCGCGAGGTGTCAGGAGAACTTCAGCATCAGGCAGACGGCTCATTGCTCTCCCCTTAAATTAATCGGCGGCGGCTTTTCAACGATGTCCGTTTTGCCCCGCAATGCCCCGAAGTATCCCCGTCTTTTGGGGGTCTTGGCAAGGAGATGATCAGTTAGAAAGCGGTCTCAAATGCCTGCACGCTACGCCAGCGACGTACTAAACGCTCATATCCCTGGCCTGCAACTGCGCCATCGCCTTGGGCTAGCCCATCAAGTGACAAAAGAACATCTTCAATCGAAGTATCTGCAGCTAAGCCATCTTCGCCTTCATGAGTCAGTGCAGTGGAGAGATAGCCGGCCAATCCGCCGTAATCGAGTTCAACAAGGGACTCAGGGTGGAAGATTTCAAGCCACTCAAGGAGATTTTCAATCTCTTGTTCGACTGGGCCAACGCCAAATGCACCGACAACTGTTTCATGCGCTTGGGCGGTGCGCTCTTTTGCGCGAGCAATTGTCGTGCGCGCTCTGGAAAATGGGCCATGTGCATCGCTGCCGATCTCGCGTTCATTCGGTGTAAAGATTGAGAACCAACGCGGTGGAATTACCCACGTCTCACTTAGCGTATGTGGGACGCGTTCGTCGGCGAAATCCATTCCACTGGTGATTACTTCCTCGAGTGCAGGTGAGATAAAGAAGTGAGATAACGGTGGCGGAAATTGCGCTTTGAAACTTTCAAGTGCTGCCCAACAACGTGTTGCTGTTGACCAAGGGCAGATATAGCGAGCGCCATCTAAATCGAGAATATGTGCGCCATCAGGGCGAGCATTTGGCGGTTGCGGAAATACAACGCGTTCAAGTGCAAGGCGTTGCTCTTCTTCGCGCGAATTGTGATCGGCAGGAATTGATTGCCAGCGAAGTCGATCGACGGGATCGAATGCTTCGAGTGGTTCAAATACGCGCAGTGATGCAACGTAAGGTGTTGGGAGCATGTGAGTACGCGCTAGTTACGCACGTGGGATGTAATTGCCTTCGGCGAAGGGATCGTCATCCTCACGGTTATCAGTAGTTGGTGCATCGCCGTGAAGTTCTTTCGTCAGGCGATCAAGATCCATCTCCTGAGAGTTGTACTTCAGGTCGCGGGCAACTTTTGTCTGTTTAGCTTTTGCACGGCCTCTACCCATGGGGCGGCCTCCTTACCAATAGCTTTTTCACTGTTAGGCGCACTTTAGCCTGATTTCTAGCTCTCGGCCAAAGTGGACGATCCACGCTTGCTGCCCACCCTAAATCAGCGGCAGATGGGGCGTGAGGTCGGCCCGGGCGCCAGATGCGTTGATGGCCCCGCGTGCCAGGGCATCTGCCCAGCTCTCCTGCCCAGCAGCTAGTGCCAGCCAGGTGGCTGCATCCATCTCAATGACATTGGCGGGGGTGCCGCGTGTATGGGTCGGCCCTTCCCCACATTGAATGGCGGCATATGGCGGAATGCGAACTTCGATGGCTCGTCCTGGCGAGCGACGAGAGAGTTCGGCAAGAGTTGATTTCACCTGCTCAAGAATTACAGGATCACGCATTATTAACGAATTGCGCCAGGTGAATATGCAGCAGCTGCAGGATGTGCCGAAGTAATTGTTTCGATTCGAGCGATCACTCGCGCAATCTGCAGGCGAGCATCTCCAGTAAATTCAAGTGGTGTGCTGATCAATTGATCGAGCGCGCTCTTATCAAGTGGAATACGCGCATCTGCAGCAAGTGCATCGAGCAATGTATTCGGTTGACCTTGACGCATTGCAAGGGCGGCGCTGACTGCGTGCTCCTTGATTACTTCGTGTGCAACTTCGCGGCCAACGCCGGCTTTAACGGAAGCCATCAAGATCTTCGTCGTTGCTAAAAATGGCAAGTAGCGTTCGATCTCTGCGGCGATGATTGCAGGAAATGCACCGAACTCATTTAAGACGGTCAGTGTTGTTTCAAGAAGTCCATCCATTGCATAGAAGGCATCTGCGATTGCAACGCGGCGAACAACGCTGCACGAGACATCCCCTTCATTCCATTGATCACCGGCAAGTTCAGAGACCATCGATGAATATCCGCGCAAGATAACTGCAAGGCCATTGATACGTTCGCATGATCGCGTATTCATCTTATGTGGCATCGCAGAAGAGCCAACCTGGCCGTCCTTAAATCCTTCTGTCACAAGTTCGGCGCCGGCCATCAGACGAATCGAAGTAGCAAGTGATGACGGTGATGCAGCTAATTGAACAAGGGTGGTGAGAACGTCGTAATCGAGTGAGCGTGGATAGATCTGCCCTGTTGAATCAAGGACCTGAGCAAAACCAAGCTCTGCTGCGATCTTCTGCTCAAGATCATGGTGCGCCTTTGATGAACCTAGAAGATCAATTGAATCTTGGGCGGTGCCGACAGGGCCCTTAATTCCACGCATTGGATAGCGCTCTTGCAGCGCAACAAGGCGTTGATGGGCAAAGAGAAGTTCTTCGGCAGCGCTGGCAAAGCGCTTACCTAATGTGGTGATCTGCGCCGGAATGTTATGTGAGCGACCAGCAATCGGTTGATCGGCATAGAGCGCAGCTTTTGCGCCAAGGGCAGCAAGGGTTGCAACAACTTTCTGGTGAACAAGTTCAAGGCCGTCGCGAATTTGAAGTGCTTCAATATTTTCTGTCAGATCACGGCTAGTCATTCCAGCATGGATAACTTCGTGGCCGGCTAGCGCGTTAAATTCTTCGATACGCGCCTTTACATCATGGCGAGTAACCTTTTCGCGAGCATCGATTGATGCCAGATCAACTTTAGTGATTACCTTTTCATAATCTGCAATAACTGCAGCAGAGATTGGGTGGCCGAGCTCTGATTGCGCGCGAGCAACTGCGATCCAGAGTTTGCGCTCTGCGATGATCTTCTCTTCAGGGGCAAAGATGGCACGCATCTCTTTCGATGCATATCTGTTCGCTAAAACGCTCACTGGTGCACTCTCCCTTACTTTGCTGCGGTTAGATGAATTCCTTGATGACAATTGTCTGATCGCGACCTGGACCAACACCGATGGCGCTCATTGGAGCACCTGAAATCTTTTCCAGGAATGCGATGTACGCCTGAGCATTCTGTGGCAGATCGCTAAGTTTGCGTGCGCCAGAGATATCTTCGCTCCAGCCAGGTAGGTACTCATAAATTGGCTTTGCGTGGTGGAAATCAGATTGTGATGATGGAAGTTCTTCAACGCGCTTGCCATCGATCTCGTATGCAACACAGACAGGTATCTTCTCCCAGCCAGTAAGTACATCGAGCTTGGTAAGGAAGAAATCTGTTAGGCCATTAACGCGGACCGCGTAACGTGCAATCGGTGCGTCATACCAACCGCAGCGACGAGCGCGACCTGTCGTTACACCGATTTCGCCACCGATTGTGCGTAATTTCTCGCCATCTTCATCAAAGAGTTCTGTTGGGAAAGGCCCTGATCCCACACGAGTTGTGTAGGCCTTCACGATTCCAATAACGCGGCCGATCTGTGTTGGTCCGATTCCTGAACCAGTACAGGCGCCGCCTGCAGTTGGATTTGATGATGTGACATATGGATAAGTTCCATGATCAACATCGAGCAAAGTTCCTTGTGAACCTTCTAGCAATACGCGCTTTCCAGCCTTAAGCGCTTGATCCAAAAGCAGAACGGTATCTGCAACATATGGACGCAAGATCTCTGCGTATTCAAGGTATTCGGCCAAAACATCATCGACTTCGATGTTCTTACGGTTAAAGACCTTGATAAGAATCTGATTCTTATCGCGAAGTGCTGCCTCGAGTTTCTGGCGCAAGATTGATGGATCGAAGAGATCTTGTACGCGAATTCCGATTCGGTTGATCTTGTCAGCATAGGCAGGACCGATACCGCGACCTGTTGTGCCGATCTTTGATTTACCAAGGAAGCGCTCAGTCACCTTATCGATGGTGCGGTGATACGGAGTAATCAAATGTGCATTTGTTGAGATAACTAACTTCGAACAATCGATTCCGCGATCGGTCAGACCTTTGATCTCTTCAAGGAGAACGCTTGGATCAATCACTACGCCATTACCGATAACAGGTACAACGTTAGGAGAGAGAATTCCAGATGGCAGAAGATGGAGCGCGTACTTCTGGTCGCCGATAACAACAGTGTGTCCTGCGTTATTGCCACCTTGGTAGCGCACTACATAATCAACGCGATCGCCGAGGATGTCGGTAGCTTTACCCTTGCCCTCATCGCCCCACTGAGCTCCCAGCAGAACTAATGCAGGCATAGTAAAACCTCTCTCCTTAGCTAGTTAAAGATTACTTACGAAGTGATGTTCCGGTTGAACGTAGATCTTCACATGCATGTACAACGCGAGCAGCCATTCCAGCCTCTGCCGCCTTGCCCCAAGCGCGTGGGTCATACGCCTTCTTATTTCCAACTTCGCCGTCGATCTTCAAGACGCCGTCGTAATTTTTAAACATGTGATCAACAACTGGACGGGTAAATGCGTATTGAGTATCGGTATCGATATTCATCTTGATGACGCCGTAATCAAGTGATTCGCGAATCTCTGAAAGTAGTGAGCCTGAGCCACCGTGGAAGACAAGATCCATTGGCTTGCTACCTGCAGCAAGGCCGAGCTTTGCTGAGACTGCATCCTGAAGTGTCTGCAAGATCTTTGGCTGCAAGACGACGTTACCTGGCTTGTAGACGCCGTGCACGTTTCCAAATGTTGCTGCAACCATGTAGCGAGCAGCTGGGTCATTTCCGAGAGTATCGAGGGTCATCAAGGCATCTTCGGGAGTTGAGTACAACTTGGCATCGTGCTTTGCCTCAATGCCATCTTCTTCTCCACCGACAACGCCGATTTCGATCTCAAGGATGGTGCGTGCGGCAACTGACTTTGCAAGGAGTTCCTTTGCAACCTTCATATTCTCTGGCATATCTACTGCTGAGCCATCCCACATATGTGAGTTAAATAGCGGTGACTTTCCATCTTTGATGCGCTGTGCGCCGATTTCAAGAAGCGGACGCATGTAGCCATCGAGCTTCTCTGCTGGGCAGTGATCTGTATGGATTGCAATATTGACGTTGTAATTCTTTGCCACAACGTGTGCGAACTCGGCGAGAGCAACTGCTCCATCGACCATGTTCTTTACAGTTGAGCCTGATGCGTATTCAGCACCGCCCCATGAAAATTGGATGATTCCATCTGATTCGGCTTCTGCGAATCCGCGAATTGCAGCGATGATGGTCTGTGATGAAGATACGTTGATTGCAGGGTATGCAAATGCGCCAGCCTTAGCGCGATCTAACATCTGGCCGTAAATCTCAGGGGTTGCAATAGGCATTTATGACTCCACATATGTGCTCGGTAGCTCGCAGATCTTGCTTGCGAGTTGTAATCCTTCGCCGAGCGCGTCATTGGGTCGACTTCGGGCTTACGGCTAATCCAACCACTTACCTCGAGGTAAGAAAAATCGCCATGCGCCAACAGGCTCAAATAGCAGGTGGCACATGGCGATCTTTAGCCTCTAGGGGTGGCTAGTTCAGCGCCTCACGGATTGAGGGTCTTCTGTAGGAAGGCGATCAGTCCGGCCAAGAGGGCAGGGCTTGCCAAGATCTTGAGTAGAAGTGCAAAGAAGGCTGTCAACATTGTCTCTCCGTTCTATTTTCTCTATTTATCTAATTTCCCTCGTTGGAAATAGGTGGGAAAAAATAGAGAGTGCTAGTAATCTCAACTGTTATGACGACTACACCTGTTGATAGTTCTGGCGAATCGATCGAAAACCTCGGTCAAGAAGATCGACTCTTTCCACCGAGTGCAGAATTTGCCGCACAGGCAAATGCCAAGGCTGATATCTACGCAACAGCAGATGCTGATCGTCTAGCGTTCTGGGAATCTCAGGCAGAGCACCTCACTTGGGATCGCAAGTGGGATACGACTCTTGAGTGGAACTCTCCTTATGCCAAATGGTTTGTCGGCGGAAAGATCAACGCATCTGTTAACGCACTTGATCGCCACGTTGCACAAGGTTGCGGCAATCGCGTTGCATTCTTCTTTGAAGGTGAACCTGGCGATACTCGCACTATTACATATGCAGACCTTTTAACTGATGTGAAGAAGGCTGCAAATGCGCTGATTGAAATTGGCGTTAAGGCAGGCGATCGCGTTGCAATCTATATGCCGATGATTCCAGAGGCTGCAGTTGCGATGCTTGCATGTGCGCGCATCGGTGCCGCCCACTCAGTTGTCTTCGGTGGATTTTCAGCAGATGCACTTTTGTCACGTATCCAAGATGCTGATGCAAAAGTTGTTATTACTGCAGATGGCGGATTCCGAAAAGGTGCTGCATTTGCGCTCAAGCCTGCCGTAGATGAAGCACTTAAAGGCAAGACCAACGTTGAGAAGGTTCTTGTAGTCCAGCGCACCAAGCAAGAGACAGCGTGGAATGACGCTACAGATATCTGGTGGCACGAGATCGTTGATCGCCAGAGCGCTGAACATGTTGCCGAAAGTTTTGATTCGGAGCATCCGCTCTTTATCTTGTACACATCAGGAACTACTGCAAAGCCAAAGGGAATCTTCCATACAACAGCTGGATATCTCACACAGGCCGCATTTACACATCGCGCAGTCTTTGATTTAAAGCCCGAGAGCGATATCTATTGGTGTACTGCAGATGTCGGTTGGATTACCGGCCACTCATACGTTGTCTACGGGCCACTTATTAATGGTGCAACTCAGGTGATGTATGAAGGAACACCTGATACGCCACATAAGGGGCGAATGTTTGAAATCATTGCAAAGTACGGCGTTACAATTTTGTATACAGCGCCAACACTTATCCGCACATGGATGAAGTGGGGAGATGAATTCCCACAGGCACATAATCTTTCAACGCTACGTCTATTGGGTTCTGTCGGTGAACCAATTAACCCTGAAGCATGGATGTGGTACCGCGACGTTATTGGTGGAAACCGTTGTCCCATCGTTGATACATGGTGGCAGACTGAAACTGGCGCAATCATGATTTCACCACTTCCTGGAGTTACAAGTACAAAACCTGGATCTGCAATGACTCCGATCCCAGGAATTAGCGTAAAGGTTGTCGATGACAATGGCGTTGCAGTTCCAAAGGGACATGGTGGTTACTTAATTCTTGATCAACCATGGCCATCGATGCTCCGCGGAGTATGGGGTGAAGATCAGCGTTATCGTGAAACGTACTGGTCACGCTTTGATGGAATCTACTTTGCTGGAGATGGCGCAAAGCTCGATAAAGATGGAGCAATCTGGTTACTAGGTCGCGTTGACGATGTCATGAACGTTTCGGGCCACCGCATCTCAACAACTGAAGTTGAATCAGCGCTGGTATCTCACGAAGCAGTTGCAGAGGCTGCAGTTGTTGGTGCAGCCGATGAGATGACCGGACAGGGAATCGTCGCCTTCGTCATCTTGCGAGCCGGTATCGATCATGCAAATGGCGATGATCTTGTGAAAGAGCTGCGAGCGCATGTAACGAAAGAGATCGGTGCGATCGCTCGTCCGCGTCAGATTATGGTTGTTAACGAGCTACCAAAGACTCGAAGCGGCAAGATTATGCGACGTCTTCTCAAAGATGTAGCTGAAAATCGTGCAGTAGGAGATGCGACCACACTTGCTGATCCGAATGTGATGAAGCTAATTTCAGAAGGGTTACATTCGTCTAAGGACGAAGATTAACTCCCTCTAGCTTTTCCTTGACGACATCTTTAATTGATGTAATAACGCCTGGAAGATTGCTCTCAATCTTTGGATAGAGATCACTTTCTGCCACCGCATCTTTTCCAGCCTGCCACGGTGACCAGCTCAGTACTGCGCCAATAAGGAAAACAAAGATCAAGGTGCGAGCAAGTGAGAGCGCAGCACCTGCAATCTGATCAATAAATGCAAGTGGACCGCGAATGATTGTCGCCTTAAGTCCTTTGGTAACTACGCC
>WLGP01000023.1 GCA_009703165.1 Actinomycetota bacterium
TGGTGATTGGGTCGAAATATTCGCCGATGGCGCTACCGGTGGGTATACAGCCGAGGATTGGGGGAGCGCATCAGGCTCAATAAATTACGAGATAGTTACGCGAATTGGCCCTCGTATGCCTAGAATCTACCGTTCAGGTTCGTCCACAACGGAGTAGGAGAAGAGATGAGTTCGCAATCGCTCCTTTCAATCTCCAACCTCACCGTTAAATTTGGCGGACTCACAGCACTCGATGATGTCTACCTCAATCTCGAGAGCAACCAAGTAGTCGGATTGATTGGCCCTAACGGCGCCGGCAAGACCACTCTCTTTAATGCAATCTGCGGAATCGTAAAACCAACCTCTGGCTCTCTGGCTTTGAATGGTCAAGACCACGACTGGCCAGCAACACACGAATTAACCTCGCTAGGAATCTCGCGCACACTTCAAGGCGTTGGTCTCTATCCTGATCTGACTGTTGCTGAGAATGTGATGATTGGTGCGCAGAAGTACGCAAAGACCGGATTGATATCGGCAGGTTTTGGAAAGAATAAGAAGGATGAGAGCGAACTTCGCCAGCGTGCGCATTGGGCGCTCGAGCGCGTCTATGCGGCAAGCCTTGCAGATAAGCGCGCAGATTCTCTGGCGTATCCAGATACCAAGCGTGTAGCGATCGCTCGTGCGCTAGTTAGCGATCCGAAGATCTTGATGCTCGATGAGCCAGCAGGCGGACTTGGCGCTCAAGATATCGAGTGGATGAACGGTCTTATTCGTAATCTACGTTCATCGATGTCAATTCTTATTGTTGAGCACCACATGGATGTTGTGATGAGCGTCTGTGATCAGCTCTACGTTCTCAACTTTGGTGAAGTAATTGCCAGCGGAAGCTCAGAGACAGTCCGTCGCGACCCAGCAGTTATCGCTGCCTACCTTGGAACTGGGGTGGCTTAATGTTGATGATTGAAGACCTCACGGTCTCACATGGTGCTATCAAGGCGATCGATGCAATCTCATTTAGCGTTGCCAAGGGAACCCTTGCTGCAGTAATTGGTTCAAATGGCGCCGGCAAGACAACGCTGATGCGCACACTTTCTGGACTTAAGGATGCATCGTCAGGTCGAGCAACCTGGATGGATCACAATCTCTTGCACGGCAAACCAGAGCACCATGTGCGCAATGGCGTCTCACATGTCTCTGAAGGAAAATCTGTTATCGCTCAACTTACAGTTGAGGAGAATTTAGATTTAGGCGCGCTCTGGCGTCGCGATCGTAACGAGGCTAAGAGCACTAAAGATGAGGTATTCCAACTCTTCCCACGCCTTGAAGAACGACGTACACAATTAGCAGACACTCTCTCAGGTGGCGAGCGACAGATGTTGGCAATTGGCCGTGCGTATATGTCACGCCCACAGTTATTGCTCTTGGATGAACCATCACTTGGACTTGCTCCGCTTGTCGTAGAACAGATCTTCCAATCAATTCGCACAATCGTTGACACCATGGGAGTAACAGTTGTTCTTGTAGAACAGAATGCAATGGGCGCCCTCAAGGTGGCCGATTACGGAGTTGTACTCAATCTTGGTGTAGTTGCAGCACGTGGCAAGGCATCAGATCTCATCGCCGATCCAGCAGTTCGCGCTGCTTACTTGGGATATTAAGGGGGCGATGGAGATGAATAAACTTCTTGAAGTCTTTCTTATCGGAATAAGCGCAGCATCAATCTATTCGCTGATGGCGATTTCAATGGTCTTGGTCTGGAGATCTACCCGCGTTGTTAACTTTGCCCAAGCCGGTATGGCGCTACTTTCGGCGTATATTGGTTACGAATTAGTTTCACGCACCGGTAACTTCTGGATTGCACTTCCGCTTGCAATGATTCTTGGTGCAGCATTTAGCGCATTTATTGAATTCTTCCTGATGCGTACTCTGCTCAAACACAGTAGCCAAGGTGCAATTGCTGCAATTGCTCCGATCATCGCAACACTTGGACTCCTTGGAGTAATCCGCGCAACAATTGGATTCATCTGGGGCCACTACGATCGCCAGATCGAAGCGCCACTGTCAAAAGTTGGATTTAAGATCGGCGAAAACACGATTGCCATGAGCCCGATGTCACTCTTCGTCCTTCTCTTTGTTATCGGTCTTGTTATCATCGTGACGATTGTCTTCCAGAAGACAAATATCGGTCTGGCACTTCGCGCCTCTGCCTACGCACCTGAGATTGCTCAACTTGCCGGAATTCGAGTCTCAGGTATCCGCACACTCGGATGGGCAATCGCTGGCGCATCTGGCGCTGCTGCAGGAATTTTGCAGACAGTCAATGGAACTGGCGCGATCTCGCCTGAATCCCTCGAGTTCAGCTTGCTCTTAGTCTTCGGCTTTATCGCAGCAGTTATCGGTGGACTTGAATCTCTACCTGGCGCAGTACTCGGTGCGATCATTCTGGGAATGGTCCTGGCTGTAGTTCAGATCTACATCAGCGGAACGCTCGTCTTTATCGTGGCATTCCTACTATTACTTACCGTTCTCATCCTTCGCCCACAAGGATTCTTAGGTACAAAGGCAGGTCGCCGTGCTTAAGAAACATCCACTACTTACCTTTATCTTCTTCGGATTTATCCTCTTCCTCATCAGCAATCGCCTCGATGAGCTGCGCGTCTATCAAGGTGCAACTGTTGCTGTCTATGCAATCGGTATTGCTTCACTGATTCTTCTTATTGGTTATTCAGGACAGATTTCTCTGGGACACGGAGCTCTCCTTGCAATTGGTGGATATGCAGCAGCGCTTTCTCGCATTCATTACGAGGCACCGATCTGGTTGACCTTTGTTATCGCAGTATTGGCTGCAGCAATTGGTGGCGCACTTCTTGGTTTAGCAGCTGCGCGTTTAAGTGGACCGTACCTTGCAGGAACAACTCTGGCACTTGCAATTGGTCTACCGTCGATTGCAAATCAATTCTCAATCTTTGGTGGCGAACAAGGTCTCTACTTTGATATTGGTTTACCACCTGCATCTCTCGGTGAAGATTTCACTCAGTACAAGTGGTATTTCTGGATTAGTTGGAGCGTTGCACTGATCGTGCTCTACTGGTTACGAAATGTTATGAATTCACGTTACGGTCGTAGTTGGCGTGCAGTGCGCAGCAATGATGTTGCAGCAGAACTGGCCGGTATTCACGTCGGCCGAAATAAAGTCCTAGCTTTTACGATTAGCGCA
The DNA here is from genome assembly GCA_009703165.1 of Actinomycetota bacterium. Lineage (GTDB taxonomy): Bacteria > Actinomycetota > Actinomycetes > Nanopelagicales > Nanopelagicaceae > Planktophila. The sequence continues at coordinate 3,197 of WLGP01000023.1, forward strand.
GGCTTGGCAGGTATTGCAGGTGCGCTGTTGGCGATGACAGTCAGTTTGGTTTCTCCTGGGGTGTACCCGCTAGTACTTTCATTTTCTTTGGCGACAGGCGCAGTTCTCTCTGGCGTAACTACCCTCGGAGGCGTCATGATTGGCTCAGTGACACTGGTGGCCATCCCTGAGATTGCCCTAGCGATAGCCAATCGCTATGGATCAGAGACAATCACCACCAACTTGCCGGGCTTACTGGTGAGCGCGTTACTGATCTTGACCGTTCTCTTTGTTCCAAATGGACCGGTTGAGCAGTTACACGCAAAGCGTGCGAAGAAAGGACATTCTTCTCATAGCTTGATCGAAGTAACAGTCCGCGTAGGTAGCAAAACTTTGTCAACGAAGAAGAAGTAAAAGAAGTAACACGTAGTAAAGAAGTAAGGCAGTAAGAAAAAAATCCCGTAAGGGCCCTCGATGGAAGGAAAGAGATGATCAGAATCAATCGTCGGAAGCTGATGACAGCTTCTGCGGTACTTGCAGTGGCAGCACTCACAGTTACAACTGTGCCTGCCCAAGCGTTTAACCCACGCAGCAACGAACCCGGCATTACCGCCACAACAATTAAGTTGGGTATCACATCACCACTGACTGGAATTGCAGCCCCTGGCTACAACAAGATCCCAGGTGCAATGAAGGCGTACTTCGATTACGTCAATGCAAACGGTGGAGTAAATGGTCGCAAGATCACACTCGTCAGCAAAGATGATCAGTACATCCCAACAACAGCAGTTGCCAAGGCAAACGAGCTCATCCTCCGCGATAAGGTCTTTGCACTTGTAGGAACTCTTGGAACAGCAAGCACCAAGGCTCTTACTTCATCGACACAGCTTTCACGTCGTGGAATTCCTTCACTCTTTGTAAATACAGGTTGGAGCGGTTTTGCCGATAAGAAGGCATACCCAACAACATTTGCAATCCTTCCTTCATATCAGATGGAAGCAAAGATCATTGCTAAGTTCGTTAAGGACAAGTACGCAGGCAAGAAGATTGCACTTATCTACCAGGATGATGACTTTGGTCGCGATGCACTCGCTGGCTTTAAGACAGCAGGCCTTGCATTCGATCTAGCAATCCCATACGCATCAGGTGCACAGGCTCTTCCTGCAACCGGTGCTGGTTGGATCACACGCCTCAAGGCTGCAGCACCTGATGTCACAGTGATGTTCGGTGTTTCATCTGCAACAACAGCTCTTCTCGGTGCTGCTGCTCAGGGTGGTTGGGTCGGAAAGACTCAGTTCATTCTTGGTTCAGTCGGTGGAGATGCAACAACAATTGCAAATACCAGCCGCGCGCTTGTTCCACTATTGACTGGTGCAAAGGGTCTCTCATTTGCTCCAGCTCCAACAGATTCATCTGATGAATACATCAAGCTATTCCAGACAATCTATGCAGCTGCTCAGCCAAGCCAGACCTTCGACAACAACGTCGTTGCAGGTATGTCGAACGCATTCCTTGCAGTTCAGGCAATCAAGGCTGCTGGTCCAAAGCTCACCCGTAAGGGATTGATCAACGCCATTGAGACAAAGGGCGCAACACTAGCTAACCCATTCCTCACACCACTCGGATATTCAACAACTTCTCACGTAGGAGCGACCGGATACTGGTTTGGTACATATAACTCAGCAGGTGCATTGACACCAGACGGTGGCAAGTACACCGTTTACACAACCGATTCAGGTACTGGTCCTGTTGTTGAATCAACATACAAGCGCCCAGCAATGCCTGCGAAGGGACTATAAATTCATGAAAATCTCACTTAAGTCACGTATCGTCTCAGTATTTGCTGTCACAGCAATTGCTGGAACAGTTATGGTCGGCGCACCGACAGTAGCTAGCGCTACTCCACAGTGTGCAACCGCTAACTTCGTTACAAGCTGTGCAGGCGTAGGTGCCGATGGCGCTCCATACACATTCATCGCTCCTGCAAACTTCAACGGAACAGTCTTTGTGTATTCACACGGACTACGTCCTGCAATTGCAATCCCAGCAACGCTAGGTGTCCCACTTGGCTTTGGTGGAGCAGTCCCAGTCAGCAATGCTGCTGAGCCAGCACCACGCGCAGCCGAAGGTGACATGAGCGTCATCACCAAGCTCGTTGGTCAAGGTTATGGCGTTGCAGGTTCTGGCTTCTCTCGCCAGGGTGTCAACGCAACTGAAGCACTTGCTGCGAATAAGGAACTGATTGCAACATTTAAGACAAAGTTCCCAACAACAAAGACTGTCATCGCATGGGGTCAATCACTTGGCGCCCTGCATGCACAGATGCTTGCTGAGAAGAACCCAGAGCTTGTCGATGGCGTAATTCTTGGTTGCCCTGCCGCAAACCCTCAGAACGCCTTGATGGCATTCTTCGGAGATTCGCTCTATGGCTTCAAGGCTCTCTTTGATCCAACAATTAAGGTCGGTGGATATTCAACTGATCCAGTTATCCGTCAACAAGAACAACTTCTCAATATTCAGAAGATCCTTGTTGTTTTGGGTAAGTTGGGTGCAGAGATCGCCAACCCGGTAGCGGCTTCTACATGGCCAGATACAGCAAGCCCTGCAGGTAAGGCTTTGGCTGCAGCTGGTATCCCAGCACGTTCTGCTCTCCTAACCGTTGGTCTTATGGCTGGCGCTGGAACACGAAGCGAGAATGTTGATGGAACTTCTGCTCCGTCGGCTGCAACAGCTGAGACTTACCCACTTGCAATTGCACCAGCACTTGCAGTTCTTCAGAACATGGGCAAGATCCTCAACTACGGCACATTCCTCATCGCAGATGGTGAGCTACTTGCCGGCGGAAAGGTCTACGACAACACAGCTACTGACTACGCAGCACGCGTTGCAGCAGATGCAGATCTCTTCGGATTCGCACTCAGTGGAAACACTGCAGTTGCAGCGATCCTTGGTGCAATCAACGCAACTCCACGCGAAAAGGCAGATCCAGCAGCTCTTGCAAAGGTTCCAGCACTCATTGGACTCAGCGGCAAGATTGCAAAGCCAACAATTGTCTTCCAGGCAGAGAATGATCCATTCGTGCCAGCAGCAATTGTTCAGTGGTACAACGATTCATACGTTGAACAATATGCAGCAGAGAAGATGAAGGCGATGGAAGAAGCGAAGAAGAATCGCAACTATGTCGCACCTAAGAATAACTTGATCACTCTCTGGGCAAAGACAGGTGCTAAGTACTCAACCTTCACCGCAACTGGTGCACCAAACCTCAGTGCAAAGGCAGGTCCTGGAACAGGTCACTGTCTCTGGACTTCAGCACAGTGGTTGGCAGCAGCAGATCTGATGCTAGCTACACTCAAAGATGACAAGCGCCCTCTAGGCGGAAAGATTGCAACAGCCGCCCGCAAGGTTGGCTTGTCATATGACAACAAGTTCCAAGTTCCTGCATTTAAGGCTCTCGGATAACTTGTTCTAAATCAGTACGACGAAAGGCCCTGGGAGACCAGGGCCTTTCGTCATCTACTACCCTTGTTCATTATGGGTACACATGAGGTCACAACACATCGCATCGCCGATGTCGATCAGATGGCTGCCCTGGGCGAAAAGGTGGCGCGACTTTGCCGCCCCGGCGATCTGATTCTTCTCAACGGCCCATTGGGCGCTGGCAAGACGGTTTTTGTACAAGGTGTCGGTAAGGCACTTGGAATTTCTGATATCACTTCACCAACCTTTGTCATCTCGCGGATCCACCAAGGTTCGATGCCGTTGATTCACGTTGATGTCTATCGCTTACTTGAAGCAGGTAACGCTGCTGCATATCTCGATGATTTAGATCTTGATACTGCGCGTGAAGATGGGCTGACAGTTATCGAATGGGGCGGGGCAGAATCTGCGCGCTTAAGTGATGATCGACTTGAGATCACTATTGATCGCAGCAGCGAAGAACGTATCGTCACGGTTACAGCAGTGGGTCCTCGTTGGAATGGGGTTGAGCTATGACAGTCAGCCTCGTTATTGATACATCGACCTCGCGCACGATTGTTGGAATTACACGAGGCACCGAAGTTTTGTGGGAAGGCTTTCATGACGGAGCAACCGATCACGGAAACGCTGTTGCAGATTTGGTAAAGAAGGCGATGACACAAGGAGTCAATCCTGACCGTGTTGTCGTGGGAATGGGTCCAGGACCATTTACTGGTCTTCGAGTAGGTATTGCATTTGCACGAGCCTTTGCCGCAGCGAGAAGCCTTCCAGTAATTGGTATCTGTTCACTCGATGCCATCCAGGTTGATAAGAGTGAATACACAGTCGCTATCGATGCTCGTCGTAAAGAAATTTACTGGGCACGATATAAAGATGGCGTTCGTGTAGAAGGACCAGCGGTTAACTTTCCAGCAGATGTAGATGGTTACATCCTTGATCTCTACCCTGATGTCGCAAGACTTGTGGCGCTCTCTGATTCACAGAATGAGGTAGAGCCTTTCTATCTGCGCAGGCCTGATGCAATAGCGACGGCGGATCGATCATGACAATTACTTATCGTTCGATGATTCCATTTGATATCCCAGTTGTATCGGCGATGGAGAAAGAGATCTTTAAAGATGATCCATGGTCGGTCGGGCAATTTAAGGAAGAGGTAGCAAATAACGGGATTACTCGCCATTACCTGGTTGCCTGCGATAGCCAACACCAGATAATTGGCTGGGCCGGAGCGATGTGCGCTCAAGAAGGTGCAGATACCGATATTTTGACGATTGCAGTTGATCCTGATTATCGCCTTCGCGGAATTGCTCGACATATGCTCACCTCACTTATTGATTGGGCATATACAAAGAATTCACCAACGATCTTCCTTGAGGTCGACAAAAATAATCAACCAGCACAAGCTCTCTATATCTCTGAAGGTTTTGAAATCATCTCAATCCGCCCTGATTATTACGGTGCTGGGTTAGATGCACTGGTGATGACAAAGGCGCTCGAATGAGAGGGCCAATAGTTTTAGGAATTGAGACATCCTGTGATGAGACAGCGATTGGAATTGTTGCCGGGCGCACCTTGCTTGCAAATGTCATCGCATCGAGTGTGGAAGAACATGCCCGCTTTGGCGGGGTAGTTCCTGAGATAGCAAGCAGAGCTCACCTTGAAGCGATTCAACCAGCACTTGCTCAGGCACTTAAGGATGCAGGGTTAACCATTAGAGATATCGATGCAGTTGCAGTAACTGCTGGCCCTGGGTTGATTGGTGCACTCTTGGTCGGCACATCAACTGCTGCAGGTTTAGCACTTGGCTTAGGTCGCCCCATTTACGCCGTTAACCATCTAGCTGCACACATCAGCGTTGATTACCTGACACATTCAAATCCTGTCGAACCAACGATTGCCTTGTTGGTTAGCGGCGGACATTCATCGTTATTGAAAATCGATGACATCACTCATTCGATTACCAAACTCGGTGCGACGATGGATGATGCAGCAGGAGAGGCCTTCGACAAGATCGCCCGCATTATGGATCTAGGTTTTCCTGGCGGACCTGCCATCGATCGCAGTGCGCGCGATGGCAATCCAACTGCAATTGATTTTCCGCGCGGACTGACAACATCAGAAGATTGGAAGACCCGCCCTTACGATTTCTCTTTCTCAGGACTTAAGACAGCAGTTGCTAGATATCTTGAGGCGACTCCGAATTATGCAAAAGCCGATGTTGCCGCATCTTTTCAAGAGGCAGTCGTCGATGTCTTATTGCAGAAAGCGTTAGCTGCCTGCAAAGAATCAGGAATCGATCGCCTTGTCATCGCAGGGGGAGTTGCCGCCAATTCGCGCCTTCGCCACCTTGCCATCGAACGGTGCGAGCGCGCCAAGATCGCCCTGGCCATCCCAGAACCTGCCCTCTGTACCGATAACGGGGCGATGGTGGCCTCCCTCGGCGCCCTGATGGTGGCAGCCGGCCGCCCGGCCAGCCCCTTGGCCTTTGATGCCAGCTCTTCTATGGCCGTGGAGACCGTCAGCTTCTAGTTCGCCTCAGACTGGACTCGATTTGCGGCAGGGAATAGGCGAGCCTAGTCTTAGCGTTAGCACTCTCGACCTCACACTGCTAATAGCAAAAGGAGAAAGACTATGGCCGTTGCCATTAAGCCACTTGAAGATCGTATTGTTGTAAAGACCAACGAGGCAGAAACAACTACAGCCTCAGGATTGGTTATCCCAGATACAGCCAAGGAGAAGCCACAGGAAGGTGTAGTTCTCGCAGTAGGCCCAGGCCGCTTCGATGATGGCGTTCGCGTTCCAATGGATGTCAAGGTTGGAGATGTCGTGCTCTACAGCAAGTACGGCGGAACTGAAGTCAAGTACAACAACGAGGAGTACCTCGTACTTTCAGCTCGTGACATCCTCGCAGTAATCGAGCGATAGACGATGGGAAA
>WLGP01000024.1 GCA_009703165.1 Actinomycetota bacterium
ACCTGCCCGAAGTTTCATATAACCCTCCACAACACTCATACCTGGCCTGGATTAATTTGGAGGGGCTATCACTCGGTGAGAATCCCTCGGAAAAAATTCTCGAGAAGTCTAAGGTCGCGCTCAACGCTGGACATATTTATGGAGCGCAGTGGGGACACTTTGCACGACTTAACTTTGCGACAAGTCCAGAGATTATTACGCAAGCAGTAACCCAGATGGCGCGGGGGATTCGTGGCTAGCCATTACGACGTCATTGTCGTTGGTGGAGGCCATAACGGATTAGTTGCCGCCTCATACTTGGCTAAAGCTGGTAAATCAGTACTACTTCTAGAGGCGGCCAGCGAACTCGGCGGTGCTACATCGAGCGTTCGGGCCTTTCCTGAATTCGATGCACGCCTTTCTCGTTACTCCTATTTAGTCTCACTCTTACCCGATCAAATCGTGAGCGATCTTGGAATCAACTTTAAGACGTTAGGACGTGAGATTTCATCACACACTCCATACCTTCGCGATGGTGTTCACGACGGACTGACTGTTGCAACCAACTGGGATAGCGAAAGTGAAGATTCATTTTCCCGCCTGACAGGAAGTAACCATGAAGGCAAGGTCTGGCAGGAGTTTTATGGAGAGATCGCAGAATTTGCCGAACGCTTTGCCCCTTCCATGTTGCAGCCGCTTAAGACGCGGAGCCAATTGCGCACAGAGTTAGCTATGGATGACGTCTGGGATTACATGATCGAAAGACCAATCGGTGAGGTAATTGAATCTCGCTTTAAAGACGATCTTGTACGTGGAGTTGTACTCACCGATGCTCTCATTGGCACCTTTGTTGATTCGCATACGATGCAAGCAAATATCTGCTTCCTCTATCACTTGATTGGAAATGGCACCGGTCAATGGAGAGTTCCACAAGGTGGAATGGGTGCTCTCGTTCAAGAGTTAGAGCGCATTGCACGTTCCCACAAAGTCGAGATCAGCCTTAACTCTCGCGTCAATTCGATAGTCAGTAGCGACTATGAAGTAACTGTTGGCACAGCGCAAGGCACCACCTTTACATGTAGCGACCTTCTCTTTGCGGCCGCTCCACAACATTTATCCACAATTCAAGGCAGAGAGCAACCAGTATCGCTCCAGGGTTCCCAGCTCAAGATCAATATGCTCTTAACGCGACTGCCCCGTCTTAAATCTGGCGTTGATCCAAAGATTGCCTTTGCCGGAACATTCCACATCAACGAGAGTTACTCGCAACTCAATAGCGCATATGAAACTGCTCGAGATGGACAGATGCCAGAGCGACTTCCACTAGAGATGTACTGCCACACTCTGACTGATCCAAGCATCCTCTCTCAAGAACTTGCAGCTCAGGGATATCACACACTGACTCTCTTTGGCCTACATACAGATGCATCTCTATTTGATTCCAATCCTGAAGAAGCGCTCTCGCAGGCAGTTAGTAGCGCACTTGCAAGTCTGAATGAATATCTCGAAGATCCAATTGAGAGCGTCTTAGCGAAAAATTCTGATGGAACTTTTGCCCTTGAAGCAAAATCTCCACTTGATTTGGAAGCGGCAATTGGATTACCGCGCGGAAACATATTTCATCGCGATCTTGATTTTCCATTTATCGAAGATGATGATGCAAGCCACGTACCTCTCTGGGGTGGAGAGACTGATGACCCGCATATCTTTATCGCCGGCGCTGGTGCACGTCGCGGCGGGGGAGTAAGCGGAATTGCAGGCCATAACGCTGCAATGGCAGTTCTCAAGCGCTAGAGCGGTGCATTAGGCTTACCTCATGAGCCACGATCCATCTGCAGAGAAGTTCTCGACGCGTGCAATTACCGCAGGTCGTCCTGCTCGTGCTGCCGATAGCGAACTCAACGCTTCGATCTCGTTAAATAGCACCTTCACTGCAGGCGGCCCACTTGGCTATGGCCGATATGGCAATCAGACATGGAGCCAGACCGAATCTGCAATTAGCGCACTTGAAGGTGGCCAGACGCTTATCTATTCATCTGGAATGGCTGCAATCAGTGCAGCGTTTTCAATATTTCCACACGGCGCAACAGTCGTTGCATCAAATCAGGGATATAGCGGTGTGATGACCCTGCTCAATCAAGCAGATGCAAGTGGGCAGTTAAAGGTGCGCTTTGTTGATGTTGCAGATACACAGGCTGTCATCAGCAGCCTTCCTGGCGCGGACTTACTCTGGTTAGAGTCACCAACAAATCCATGCTTAGATGTTGCCGAACTTCCTGAGCTCATCTCCGCAGCTCGCGCGGCCAAGATTCTTGTCATGGTTGATAACACCTTTGCAACAGCGCTTACTCAACGTCCTCTTGAAATGGGCGCCGATGTTGTCATGAACTCTGTAACTAAGTTCTTGGCAGGACATAGCGATTTACTTATGGGATCACTCTCCACATCCAACACTGAACTTTTCACCAAGTTAGAAAATGCTCGCAAATTCAATGGTTCAATCGCCGGCCCATTTGAAGCGTGGTTGGCGCTGCGCGGTATCCGCACCTTCCCATTGCGATTTGAGAGATCATGCCAAAGCGCGATGATCCTTGCCGAGCGCTTGAGCACGCACCCGAAAGTTTCACGAGTGCGCTATCCAGGCCTACCAACCGATTCCCAGCATGCTCGTGCAGTGAAGTTTATGGAGACCTTCGGAGCAGTACTCTCATTTGAAATCGTTGGTTCAGGCGCAGATGGTGATCGCCTCTGCGATAGCTCATCACTGATCACCCACGCGACAAGTCTTGGCGGAGTTGAATCGCTCTGGGAGCGTCGTCGCCGTTGGCCGATTGAGAGCCCATCGGTGCCTGAAAATCTCATCCGCCTTTCGGTCGGTTGTGAGGATGTCGAAGATCTCTGGGCAGATATTCAGCGCGCCCTTGCCTCGATTTAACCTTCTCTTGAAGAAATTTTTACCAAACAGGGGTAAATTTAAGCCATGAAATTCTTTCGACGAATCCTTGCAGGGCTAGCAGTTATCGCCCTTGCATTTAAAGGCGTCGCATCATTTCTTTCATGGGTAGAACGTCAGGATGATCAACCTGCAGAGGCATGGTTAGATGAAGAAGAACTTGACGATGCCAGTACCAAAGAAGCGTAAGTGACCACCGAATACGTTCCCGGAACGTGCAATATTGGCGCCGGTGAAATTCGCCAGCGCAGAGCAGTTGCTCTCATCGGATTCATCCTCTTCATCTCATCGACTATCGCGCTCTTTGCTATCGATGCACCACGGACATCTCGCTTAGGACTCTTCTTTCCCCTTGTAGTGACAAGTATCGGCTGGGTCCAATCACGGAAGAAGTTCTGTCTTGCCTATGGCTTTATGGGCACCTTTAATTTTGGAAAGATTGGCCAGCTCTCACGAGTTCAGGATAAAGATGCCAAGCGCGCCGACCGCATCACTGCGCTCTCAATTTTATTTCAAGCAGTTCTCTATGCAACGCTAGCAACTGTTGCGATCTATCTACTTCCTACTTCGCTCTAGTAACCCAGCACGAAGATAGCGGCGGAAGATAGATCGTTGATCCATCTGCTGAAGTCATTTCATTGCTGGCCATATAGATCGATCCATCAGAAGCAAAATCTTGATCTTCTCTTGATGTATTAAGCAGCACCAGGAAGTCACCTCTAGTAAAGGCGAGAATTTCAGCGCTCTGACTTTCAATCCACGCAATATTTGAGCCAGAGTCAACGAGGGCTTGGCGAATAGAAAGTGCGCGGCGGAAGAGATGAAGCGAGCTTGCAGAATCTTTCTCTTGCGCCTCAACACTCAACTCTCGCCAACTCTCTGCGATTGGAAGCCACGGTCTTGCGGTCGAGAATCCACAGTTAACTTCATCAGCACTCCACGGAAGAGGAACTCGCGCCCCATCTCTTCCTTTCTGAAGTCCTTGCGTACGGAAGTAGACAGGATCTTGTCTATCGCTATCTAGTACATCGCCATCAGGAAGTGAGAGCTCCTGTCCGTTATAGAGATAGAACGAACCAGGTAGTGCGAGCAGAAAGATTGCTAACGCCTGTGATTGCGATACTCCAAGACGTGAAGCAACTCGAGGTGAGTCATGATTGCTCAGCGCCCACGTTGGCAGTGCACCAACAGGTTCAAGAATAGAGAAGGCCCCAGAGATACTCTCAAAGAGCGCATCTGCCTCAAAAGGTGTAGTCAGTAGATCAAAGTTAAAGACTTGATTGAGTTCATCTGGTCGAACATAGAGCGCTGCTTCTTCAGGTGGGTGAACCCAAATTTCGGCAACAGAGACAACGTCGCGGTCATAGGAATCAAAGATGCGGCGCCACGTGCGATAAATCTCGTGAACTCCAGGGCGGTTAAAGAATGGAACTGTGGCAAGGATCTCCGAGCGGCGAGCGGGCTCCATCTCAATATCAAGACGGAGCGCATCACTCAGTAACTCTGGCGCGTAGTGATCTTTTTCGATCTCTTCCTTTACCAATCCGTGGGCGACATCGATGCGGAAACCATCAACGCCCCGATCGAGCCAGAATCGTAAGGTCTCTTCGAAATCCGCAGCCACCTCAGGGTTCTCCCAATTTAAATCAGGTTGGGATTGATCAAAGAGGTGGAGATAGAACTGGCCATCAGGTGCCTTGCTCCACGTTGAACCTCCAAAGAGTGAGATCCAGTTATTTGGAGGAGATCCATCGCTATTGGGGTCACGGAAGTGGAAACGTTGACGTGCAGGTGATCCCGCCTCTGCTGCAATCGCTTCTTGAAACCAGCGATGTTCACTTGAGAAGTGATTGGGTACTAGATCGACAATCACCCGCAATGAATTCTCATGACAGAGATCAACGAGCCTTCCAAAGTCTGCAAGTGATCCAAAGCGTGGATCAACCATACGAGGATCGCTGACATCGTATCCACCATCTTTATTTGGACTCTTATAGAACGGACTGAGCCAGATCGCATCAATTCCTAAAGATTTTAAATATTCAATCTTGAGGGCGATACCGGCGAGATCACCTTCACCGTCGCCATTGCTATCAAAGAATGAGCGAGGATAGATCTGATAGATAACTGCTTGGCTCCACCAGGGATCTTGGCTACTCATCACAGTTGAAAACTATCAGGAAGGCGCGAAAATAAGTTGAGATTAATTCTTCTTCTCAGGTCGAGGTGTTGGACTCTTAAATTTACCCATCTTCATCGGTTTCTGAGGAGCCATTGGTGGAACCGGCGGCAGGCCTAGCGCTGCAACTGCGGCATCTCGGGTTAAGGCAGCTTGTGCTCGAGCTGCTGCCAAGTTCGCCTTAGTTGTTGCGCCTTTGCCAGCAGCTTTTGCATCCCGCGCTGCGCGCTCAAGGGCTCTTGTAAATTCCACGGCGATAGCAATTAATTGACGATCATATGCAGCGCGGGCAATTTTGAACTCTTTCAGATCTTCGCGATATTGCTCAAGTTCTAATTCGTATTGAGCCTGTGGTGAGAGAGTAGAGGTCGGAGCTGGCGAAGGAGTTACATCTGCCGAAGCAGGTAATGCCATGATCGATAGGCCCATCGCTGCAGCAAGAATTGATGCGTGAAGAAGACGCGTGCGCATGGGACCTCCAATCTGAATAGCCAAAGAATGCCATTGATCTTTGTGAACTCTCTGTGAATACTCGATCGACGCGCAGGCCAGTCCACGACGGAGGTGGAAATGTAACGCCATACCTGTAAGGCTATGTCTATGGCATCACCTGTAGAAACTCCCATCAAAGTTTTAATCGTTGATGATGAAGCCGGAGTCCGAGAGTTACTTAAAGATGCTCTTAAACTCGCTGGTTTTGAAACTCACACTGCAAGTGATGGAATGAGCGCCCTGACAACCTTACGCACATATACCCCTGACATCATGATCATCGATATCAATATGCCTCTAATGGATGGTTTCGAATTGGTAGAACGTTTGAGAGAGACTGGAAACGAGGTTCCAGTTCTCATGCTCAGCGCGCGTGCAGATCGTGTAGATGTCACTCGCGGTCTAACTCTGGGTGCAGATGATTATGTAGTCAAACCATTTGGACTTGAAGAACTCGTTCTCAGGCTTAAGGCAATTCTTAGACGCTCACATGTAAATGCGACACAGTCGGCAATGATTTCATGTGGACCTATCTCGATCGAGGATGGGATACACACCGTCACCTTCAATGGAGAAATAGTTGATCTTTCGCCGACCGAGTATCGCCTACTGCAAGTCCTGATTGAGAATAAAAATCGAGTGCTTTCAAAGACTCTTCTCCTCGATGATGTCTGGGGAATCACCTTTGAATCAGAGAGTACGGTTGTTGATACCTATATCTCTTACCTGCGAAAGAAACTCCACCGCGATGGTTTTGAAGGTATCAAGACCATACGTGGCGTTGGCTTTGTTATCCAGGAGCCAAAGAAATAGTGAAGAGCAAAAGTTATAGATTCATTCTTGCAAGCGCTCTGATCACAACGGCGCTCTCGCTTCTTATTGGTGGATTTGCCACCGTTTCGGGAAAAAATGAAAAGGTTGCAAGGGTAGATCAACAACTTGCGACAATCGCAGATTTCATTCGACTTAATCCAAATTCACCGGTGAGTGCTGCTCTGGATATCGCCTCCGAACAAGATTTCAATATCACCATCGCACTCTCTTCCCTTTCCGGGGAGCTATCGATTATCAATGAATCACAACTTCCTTTGACACAATTGCCTGACCCACCGACGATTGCACGCTCACTTATCTCTCCAGTCACAGTTGTTGCCACAGAGAACTATCGCCTCACATCCCTAGATATCTCAGGAGGCGATCGACTCCTATTAGCGCAATCTGTTAAGTCAATCGAAGAGAGTTTTACAAGTAATCTCTCGCGCCTCTTCGGATTTACCGCTGCAGCAGATATCGCCGCCATCACGCTTTCCTACCTCGTATTGCGTCGCAACACCCGCAGATTGGAGGCAGATTCACTCGCTCGAATGCAAAGATTTTTGGCAGATGCCTCACATGAACTTCGGACACCATTAACTGTGATTAAGGGTTATTCGGAGATGTTGGGAAAGGGACAGATCAAAGATTCGGCCGATCAGTTGCGCGCTTTTGAAAGAGTTAACTCTGAAATTGTGCGAATGGAGAACCTCATCCATGACCTCTTACTTCTTGCCGAACTGGGAGAGACCGCCGACCCTGTCGAGGAGGAGGTTGATTTATCTGAACTAGTCCACGCCTACGCTCACGATTTTCAGGTGCTTAATTCAGGGCGTTCAATCCAACTTGCTATTGATCCGGAGATTTCAATAACAGGATCTAGGGATCACCTAGGCAGATTGCTGCAGAATATCCTCAACAACATCTCTCGCCACACTCCATCTGATGCACCAGTGCGAATCTCTCTGAGAAAGACCGGAAAGAAGATAAGGCTAGTTATTGAAGATGGTGGAGCTGGTCTACCTGAATCCTCGTACCGAGATGGAATCGAACTACTCAATAGATTTGATGCGGCACGTTCGCGCAGTAATGGTGGGTCAGGGTTAGGGCTTTCCATCATTGCAGCAATCGTGCATGAGCACGAAGGAATTTTATCTCTTCGAAAGAGCGATCTCGGTGGTCTTGCCGTCGAGATTACTGTGTGACTGATGCTTTACGAGTGCTCACCAAGCTCGCAATTGTTGCCAGCGCCAAACAAGCGACGATCACAGTAAGGCTCTGTGTGATTGTGACTTCAGGAATTTTCCATCCAGAGAATTCGTGAACGCCCACTGCATGGAATGCATGGAAGACAAGCTTGACGCCGATAAATGCAAGGACTGCTGATAGTCCTTTGCCGATGTAGACAAGGCGAGTCATCAGACCGCCGATGAGGAAGTAGAGCTGACGCAATCCCATCAGTGCAAAAATATTCGCGGTAATAACAATGTAGACGTTCTCAGTCAATCCAAAGATTGCAGGAATTGAATCGAGTGCAAAGAGTAGATCGGTCATGCCTAGCGCTAGGAGCGCGATAGTAAATGGCTTAAGGCCCTTTGAGCGAAGAAACTTAATAATGCGGCTATCTTCCTGCTCTTCTGCTTCCTCACCGTGGGTGCTCTCCATGAAGAGCGAAGCTGCGGTGTAGATCAGGAATGCACCGAAGATAAAGAAGACCCACTCAAATTGCTCGATTGCAGCCTTTCCAAGTGAGATTGCGATGATGCGAAGAACGAGAGCAATCAAGATGCCGATAAGAAGTGCAAGCTGCTGCTTCTGCTTATCAATCTTGAGTCGGGTGAGAATAAGTACAAAGACAAAAAGATTATCGAAGGAGAGTGAATACTCGGTCAACCATCCAGCAAAGAACTCTTGCTGTTCACGCGAAGTCAGCCACTGGCTTAAGAAGAGGCCGAAGGCAACTGCAAGTGAGACGTAGAAAATACTCCACGCTGTGGCCTCACGCATCGAGGTATCTTTCTTGCGACGAGCTACAGCCCAGGCAAAATCAAGACTGATAATCGTAAGAAGGGCCGCGATGGTGATAATCCAGTTTGTTGTGGAAATGGTTGCAACTTGATTCATTACTGCAGCCTACACCCGCACCAACTACGGTAATTTATCCACCATGCCGCCAGTTGAACGAATTCCACTCGAAGATGCCTTTGATAAGGCTTATGAGTTTATGGGTGAGCCAGAATTAATCACCCGAGTAGTACTTTCCGGTAGGCGCAGAAATATGACCACAGTGAATGAGCGTCTTGATATTCGCCCTGTGATTCTCAAAGAGATCCTGCACTTTCAAGTAAGTACCTCTGATGGGCGCGCTGTCACAACCAAGAATTACCTGCCTCAAGAATTACCACTCAATGACTTCATTAGATCTGGCTTTGCAAATATTCTCATTGAGGGAGTCGAGCAAAGTTTCTCCTTACGCATTACAAAGAAAGATGAACCCTTGATCTCTCTTCTACCCGGAGTCGGTACTGTTGATCTATCCCACGATAAAAAGAAGGCGCGTTTACTAGATCCTGCCGATCCATTTCTTCGAGAGGTTGGGATCAGCGATTCATCTGGTCAGATCAAACCGTCAAAGAGCGATAAGTATCGCCAAGTAGAAGAGTTTCTCCGTCTTATGGCTCCGACACTGGCTAGTGCAATCGATGCAGGACACATTCATAAGCCAACTTCGGATAAACCTCTGACGATCGTCGACTTAGGCTGTGGCCACGCCTATCTCACCTTTGCCGCCCACCAGTACCTACGCAGCATGGGAATGGAAGTTAAGGTAATCGGTATCGATGTCCGCACTGCTTCTCGAGATCGCAATAACGAAATCGCAACTCGCCTTGGTATCGGTGCGACGATTGAATTTCGAGCAGAAGAAATATCTGAAACCTCATTAAACCGTGCAGATGTAGCAATTGCTTTGCATGCCTGCGATACAGCTACAGATGATGCAATTGCATGGGCTGTAAAGGCAGATGCGTCGCTGATGTTGATTGCACCGTGTTGCCACCATGATATTCAAAGTCAGTTAACTGATTCTCCCGAACCATGGTCGATGATCACACGATACGGAATTATGAAAGAACGTCTTGCTGATTTGCTGACC
>WLGP01000025.1 GCA_009703165.1 Actinomycetota bacterium
CCAAAACCTGCCGATATCAATCCGGTCTTTGCGTACTTCTGCGCACCAATCATCACATTCTCAGCAACAGTCAGATCAGGATAGAGACCAACGCCTTGAAGTGTGCGCGAGATTCCTAGCGAGGTTAATTCGTGCGTTGCTGGCCAGTCGTGGTCTTGACCATTCAAAGCCAGAGAACCAGAGGTTGGTTTTACGATTCCGCAGATTGCATTAAAGAGAGTGGTCTTGCCGGCGCCGTTAGGGCCAATCAATCCGACTACTTGGTTGCTCTCGAGATTGAGGTAGACATCATCGAGTGCTGTAAGTCCGCCAAATTTAACGGTGAGGTTGGAGATCGAAAGGAGCGATTGTGAACTCATATCTTCTCCTACTCCGTTGTGGGCGAACTTGATCGGTAGATTCTAGGCACTCGGGGGCCAATTCGCGTAACTATCTCGTAATTTATTGAGCCTGAAGCGCTCCCCCAATCCTCGGCTGTATACCCACCAGTAGCGCCATCACCAAAGATTTCAACCCAATCACCTGAGATCGCCTGTGATTTCGCCCCCAAATCGACTACAAATTGATCCATCGAGACGCGACCAATAATCGGTGCACGTTCGCCTTGGAAGAAAATTCCAGCTCCCTGTGCCACGCGAGGAATTCCATCGGCATAACCCATAGCTACTACACCAAGTTTTGTATCGCTATCAGTTGTTGCAGTTGCGCCATAACCAACAGGTGAGCCGGCAGGAACATCCTTAACAAGATGAAGTTTTGCTCGCACTGTCATTGCAGATTGCAGACCAAGAGAAGTAGAGCTTCCGAGTGTCTTTACATCAGGAGTGAGTCCATAAATTGAAATTCCGGTGCGCACCATGTCGAACTTAGATTTTATATCTTTGAGAGTTGCCGCAGAGTTTGAAAGGTGGCGAATGATATTTGTGTAACCAAATGACTCTAGCGTTGCCACCATCTCGGTAAAGCGAAGACGCTGACGCTCATTCTGTTCTTCACCTGGCTCATCAGCGCGAGCAAAGTGAGAGAAGATTCCGACGACATCAATGCCTGCAACATGATGTGCATCGAGCTTGCCCCATTCGCCAAGAAAGCCACCGCGCGTCATTCCGGTATCGACTTCTAAATGCACGCGTGGACGCTTTGCAGATTTCACCGCACCTATCTCTTCAAGTGCGATGATCGATGCGGCAGCCAACTCAATGTCACGATCGACAGCGGTTGTGAAATCTGATCCTGGAGGCACTAGCCAGGCAAGAATTGGGGCTGTAATGCCGGCATCACGTAGAGCGATCGCCTCCTCCAAGAGTGCAACACCAAGATAGGTAGCACCGCCTGCCAGCGCAGCGCGAGCAACAGGTACCAACCCGTGGCCATACGCATCTGCCTTAACGACAGCCATGAGATCAACGCTTGCGATCGATTTCAGGTGTGCCACATTTGCGCTGATGCGATCGAGATCAATAATCGCTTCTGCTCGATTAAAGGTACTCATCGCTCAAGAACCACCATTGCAGAGGCAATGCCGCCATCGTGTGAAAGAGATAGATGTACCTGCGCACCATTGACGAGGTCAGCAATCTGACCACGGAAGAGAAAGGCTGGCTTTCCATTTTCAAGATTAATTACTTCAGCATCGTGCCACGAAAGTCCGTGCTCTGGGCTGAGAGCTTTATAGAGAGCCTCTTTTGCGGCAAAGCGCGCTGCAAGTGATGCCAGAGGCTTACTACGCTCTGAATCAGTGAAGAGTTTCTCAAGTAGAGCCGGGGTGCGAGTGATGCTCTCCTCAAAGCGTTCGATATCTACGACATCGATGCCGATTCCATCAATCATGGAGTCGAGTCTAGTGCAGTTGGCTTTTCGAGGGAACATACCTATCTACTGCAATGACTGCGACAAGCAGCGCACTTCCTACAAAGAGGCCGCCGAGTAGGTCGGTAAACCAATGAGTGTGGCGAATCAAAGAGACGGTGCAAACTGTAAGTGAAATTGCTGCAACACCGGCGCTAGCAAGACGACCCTGATATCTATCAACGTGGGCATACCGATAAATCAGATAGGCCAAAATTCCCCACGAAAGAACTGCATTTGAGGCATGTCCACTTGGATAGGACATTCCACCTGCATGTAATAGATCAATTCCTAGCCGTGGTTTTGTGCGGCCGAGTAATAACTTCGCCGATCCCACTACGAGGTTGAGGAGAAGCAGCGAGAGAAGAGCAAGGTTAAGCGGGCGCCAGGTCTTAAATTTCCAAGCGATAAATGCAGCCGCAATTAACAGAACTGTTGCTGTTAAGCCACGAAGACCTAGATCATCAAGTCTGCGCAGAACGAAACCGGCAAAGCCTTCAAATTGTGGTTTTGGAGAGCTATTGATTCGCTTATCAAAGACGGTAAGTGGCCCATAGGTATAGACCTGTTGGGTTACAAGGAGAAAACCGCCAAATAAAATAGCTGACCAGCGAAGTGCTTTATTGCGCTGGGCCTTGCGAATATCTGCCTGCGGACTCATCTATTCCACCGTTACTGATTTAGCAAGATTTCGAGGTTGATCAACATCGTTACCGCGAGTGACCGCCATCTCGTAGGCAAAGACCTGCAATGGAACTGTTGCCAAGATTGGTTGCAGCAAAGCAGGTGCTGAAGGAATACGAATGATGTGCTCTGCACCCACGACGTTATCGCCCTCTTGTGCAATCACAATGACACGAGCACCGCGTGCCTTCACTTCTTGAATATTGCTCAGCATCTTCTCGTCAAGTGAGTGCTCGTGTCCTGAAGGCAAAATTGCAATCACTGGGGTCTGCTTGACTGAATCGATCAATGCGATTGGGCCATGCTTAAGTTCGCCACCTGCAAAGCCTTCGGCGTGAATGTAGGCAAGTTCCTTTAACTTTAGTGCGCCTTCAAGGGCAACTGGATATCCCACATTGCGTCCTAAGAATAAGACGGTATCTGAAGTTGCAAACTTGCGAGTCAATTCACGAAGTGGTTCAACAGTCTCAAGAATTTGTTCGATCTGTCCAGGAAGTTCAAGCATCTGGTGGTAGATCGTCTTTACATCGCCATCGCTCAGTTCTTTACGAACTTGTGCCAGCTTAAGACCTAAGAGATAGACAGCGACGATCTGCGTCAGCAGAGCCTTTGTTGATGCCACAGCGATCTCAGGGCCTGCATGTGTGTAGATCACCGCATCTGATTCGCGAGGAATTGTTGAGCTGTTGGTGTTACAAATTGCTAAGACGCGAGCACCTGCAGCCTTTGCATGGCGTACTGCCATCAAGGTATCCATGGTTTCGCCAGATTGTGAGATCGCAACGACAAGTGTTGAGCTATCTACGATCGGATCACGATAGCGATACTCACTTGCAATCTCGACTTCGACACTAATCTTTGCCCACTTTTCGATCGCATACTTGGCAACCATTCCTGCGTGATAGGCCGTTCCGCAGGCGATCACAACAATCTTCATAAGCGCTGCAATTTCAGCATCAGACATGTGTAACTCATCGATCAGGATCTGATCGTTATCGCTCAGGCGTCCGATCAAGGTATCGGCAACAGCCTTTGGCTGCTCAAAGATCTCCTTGAGCATGAAGTGGGTGAAGCCACCTTTCTGTGCAGCAGCGGCATCCCAGGTGATCTCATATTCACGCGGTGCAACAGGTGCTCCATCGAGATCGATAATCTCAATTGTCGATGGAGTAATTGTGATGATCTCATCTTGTCCAAGTTCGATTGCCCGCTTTGTGTAATCGATGAAAGCGGCAACATCTGAAGCTAAGAAGTTCTCGCCATCGCCGATTCCGGCTACAAGTGGTGAGTTGCGACGTACGCCGACAATTCGCTCTGGGTCATCGGCGTGGACAGCGAGCAAGGTAAATGAGCCGCGCAGTAACTTCACTGCAGCGCGCATTGCTTGAGTGAGATCTCCCCCATGCTCTTTACGAAGATCAGAGAGCAGGTGCGCTACAGATTCAGTATCGGTATCTGAAGAGAATGTGTGGCCACGGTTTTCAAGTTCTTCTTTAAGCTCTGAGTAATTTTCAATGATTCCGTTATGGATAACAGCAAGCTTTCCCTCGTTATCTACGTGAGGGTGGGCGTTGCGATCTGTCGGTCCGCCATGGGTTGCCCAACGGGTATGGCTGATTCCTGAATGAACAGTTGGAATATTTGGTGAGAGAGCGCTCTCTAGATTGGCTAACTTTCCCGCGCGCTTTTCAATAAAGAGTGATGTTGGTGTGCCGAGTGCGATACCTGCTGAGTCGTAACCGCGGTATTCAAGGCGACGAAGACCTTCGATAAGTGGATCAACTGCCGAACGTGCGCCTGTGTATCCCACAATGCCGCACATAGAGTGATCTCCTTAGAGAGAAAGTTCTTTTCTTACGACATCTGCAAGTGTTGTCGCAACTTCTGTAGCAAGGTTATCACTTTGGGCTTCAACCATCACTCTTACAAGGGCTTCTGTACCCGAGGCGCGCAAGAGAACGCGTCCTGAACTTCCCAGAGTGGTCTCGGCCACAAGAACTGCATCTGCAATCGCCTTTGAATCTGAGAGCTTATCTTTATCAACGCCTTTAACGTTGATGAGAATCTGCGGGAAGCGAACCATCGCAGAGGCAAGATCTGCCAGAGGTTTCTTGGTGCGTGCAACTTCTTGCGAAATTGCAAGAGCGGTCAATAAACCATCTCCGGTATTTGCAAACTTTCGCATAATGACATGGCCAGACTGTTCCCCACCTAAAACAAAATCTTTGTCGAGCATGCGCTCTAGGACATAGCGATCTCCCACTGGAGTTGTCTCGACCTTAATCCCTGCAGATTCCATCGCACGGATAAATCCGAGGTTGCTCATCACAGTTCCAACGACGGTATCTGCCTTGAGTTCACCACTTGCCTTCATACCGATAGCAAGGATTGCCATAATCATGTCGCCATCGATCTCGTTGCCTTGCGCGTCAACTGCCAGGCAGCGATCTGCATCTCCATCGTGGGCGATTCCAAAGTCAGCGCCTTCTTTTACAACTGCCGCCTTGAGGTTTGAAAGATAGGTAGATCCACAATTGTCATTGATATTCCAGCCATCTGGAGTATTGGAGATCGCGATGACCTTTGCACCAGCGCGTGCGAGCGCATCGGGTGCTACAAATGATGCTGCGCCATTTGCGCAATCAACGACGATAGTTAGCCCATCAAGGCGGGTGTGTACTGAAGTCAGCAGATGCTCGATGTACTTTTCCTTGGCACTCTCATCAACAATTGCTCGCCCTACACCGCGGCCTGTTGGTCGCTCCCATGGTTCACCGATACGGGCTTCAATCAACGCTTCGATTGAATCATCGAGCTTGCCGCCACCGCGAGCAAATAACTTGATTCCGTTATCTGGCATCGCATTGTGAGATGCCGAGATCATGACGCCAAGGTCTGCTTGGGTACTTGCTACAAGGTATGAAATTGCCGGAGTGGGTAGAACTCCTACGCGATAGACATCAACGCCGGCGCTAGTTAAACCAGCAACGACAGCTGCTTCTAGGAACTCACCAGATGCTCGTGAATCTTGTCCGACGATTGCTCGTGGGCGCACAGATTTATCGTCGAAACTTTCAACGAGAATATGGGCAGCAGCGACGGCAACATCGAGTGCGAGTTCAGCGGTAAGTACCTGGCCATTAGCCAAGCCGCGGATTCCATCTGTACCAAATAGGGACATGAGCACCGCTCTTTAAGTGAATTAACGCTTTGAGTATTGTGAACGCTTACGAGCCTTCTTAAGGCCGTACTTCTTGCGCTCGATAACACGTGCATCACGTGAAAGGAATCCAGCCTTCTTCAACGCTGGACGGTGTGCTTCAACATCAATTTCGTTCAGTGAACGTGCAACGCCTAGGCGAAGTGCGCCAGCCTGGCCTGAAACTCCACCACCGTTGATGCGAGCAAAAACATCGTACTGACCTTCTGCACCAACTGTGCGAAGTGGCTCAGATACTGATTGCTGGTGAACCTTATTTGGGAAGTACTCTGCAAGAGCCTTACCGTTAACAACCCAACGACCTGTTCCTGGAACCAGGCGTACGCGAGCAACGGCTTCCTTACGGCGACCTGTGCCAGCACCTGGTGCCTTGATTGCTGGACGGTTTGTCGCAGCTGAAGGTGTTGCAGATGAGTAGGAAGTAGGAATCTCGTTCTCGTCGAGATCTGCGAAAGTTGTGTTATCTGACATGTGTATGGGATCCCTTACTTAATAATCTGAGAAACTTGTTCGAATGTATATGGCTTTGGTGCTTGTGCTGCATGTGGATGTTCTGGTCCTGCGTAAACCTTGAGCTTTCCAGCCATCTCGCGACCAAGACGGTTCTTAGGAAGCATTCCCTTGATCGCCTTCTCTACAGCGCGTGTTGGGTGCTTCTCAAGGAGTTCGCCGTAGACAGTCGATGTAAGACCGCCTGGGAAACCTGAGTGCTGGTGTGCAAACTTTGAAAGCGCCTTGTTACCTGAAAGAGAGATCTTCTCGGCGTTGATGACGATAACGAAGTCACCCATATCCATGTGTGGAGCAAATGTTGCCTTGTGCTTTCCACGAAGAAGAACTGCAGCATGTGTTGCTAGACGACCAAGAACAACATCTTGTGCATCGATGACGTGCCATGCACGAACGACGTCGCCTGCCTTAGGACTATATGTACGCATGCTCTATTACCTTCTTCTTTTCGTAGTGCTTCAAGGATTGACCTTCGGCGCCCGCTGGCGCAGGGTGGCAACTTTACCTTCTGCGGCATGGGGGGTCAAAATGGCTCAAATCCCCCTGGCCACAGGCGCAAAATAGCTAGAAATCAAAGACCGGCTCAGGGCTCTCATAGACCCGACCATCTGCCCCAAAGACCAAGAATCGATTAAATCCTCGGGTGAACCAGCGATCGTGGGTGACTGTCAAAACAGTGCCTTCATAGCGATCAAGTGAATGTTCGAGGGCTTCAGCACTTGCCAGATCGAGGTTATCGGTCGGTTCATCAAGTAATAACAAGGTGGATCCGCTGAGTTCAAGTAAGAGAATTTGGAATCGCGCCTGTTGTCCACCAGAAAGAGAAGTGAATTTCTGTTCGGCCTGCTTATCAATTTCATACTTTCGCAGAACGCTCTTGGCAGGACCAAGTTGTAGTGAGTAACTCTCCCAGAGAATTTCCAGCAGCGTCTTATCTTCAAATTCAGGATGGGCATGAGTCTGAGCAAAGTAGCCAATCTCAACACGTGCACCGACTTTTAAGTTACCGGTATATGCCACATCGCTATCGCCTGAAATCATGCGGAAGAAGTGTGACTTACCGGTTCCGTTCTTTCCCAAGATTGCGATGCGATCGCCGAAGAAGACTTCGAAGTTAAAGGGTTTGGTAAGGACTTCACCTGAAAGATTGGTGATTGAGATGTTTTCAAAGGTGAGCGCTCGCAGACCAGTACGTCCGCCACGTAGACCCACATTGAGATCTTGTTCAATCGGCGGCGCCTCTGGTGGACCGACTTCTTCAAATTTACGCAGACGCGTCTGCATAGCGTGATACTTACTCGACATGGCATGTGAGCTTGCTGCTTGAATCTGCAGAGTGCGTACAAGATCTTTTAGGCGCTGATGCTCTTGCTGCCAGCGCAGCAAAAGTTCGGCAAATCTGGCATTACGAGCGTTACGAGCATCGTGCCAGGTATCAAATTTTCCACCGTGGACCCAGGCAGTGTTTCCATTGACGCCTTGTTCAAGGGCAACAATACGCGTTGCAGTATTTTGCAGAAGTTCGCGATCGTGGCTAATGAAGAGAACAGATTTCTTCGTCTCTGAAATCACTTTCTCTAGCCAGCGCTTTGATGGAACATCGAGATAGTTATCTGGCTCATCGAGCAGTAAGACTTCTTCTGGTCCATCAAGGAGTGCTCGCAAAACCAACTTCTTCTGCTCTCCCCCAGATAGCGAACTGACCAAGCGATCTGTTACTTCATCAAAGCTTTTGTCGAGCATCTCGGTACAACACTTATCCCAGATGACCTCAAAGTCATATCCACCACAATCGCCCCAATCGATAATCGCTTGGGCATATGCCATCTGGTTCTTCTCTGAAGGATCAGCGTTCATCGCGTTTTCTGTCTCAGTAATGCGTGCTGCAGCTTCACGGATTCGCGCAGGTGCCACAGAGGTAAGAAGTTGGCGCACAGTTGTCTCATCGCGAACTGAGCCGATGAACTGTCGCATCACACCAAGGCCACCAGTGATTGCAACGGTGCCTTCATCCGGTGAGATATCGCCACAGATCATGCGGATCAGCGTTGTCTTTCCTGATCCATTAGGGCCAATCAGCGCAACTTTTGCACCATCTCCTACGCGGAAGGAGACATCGCTAAGGAGGACCCGACCATCAGAGAGTGCGTATTCAACTCCTGAGATATCAATGTGGCCCATCGCCACGCTTTCCTATCGTTACCTTGGCACGCTCGATGAGTTGGTCATTTGTTGGATATTCAACGCGGGTAAGGCTTAATCCACGAGCTGGAAATACCAATGAATCACTGACGCGCTCTTTATTGGCTAAGAGCTCTGCCATCCATGAAGGATCTTTACGGCCATCTGCAACGCAGACAACTGCGCCGACGAGATTGCGCACCATGGAATAACAGAAGGCATCTGCGACAACCTCTGCCACAAGTAGGCCAGTCTCATCACGGTGCCATTGATATTTCTCGAGGGTGCGAATAGTTGTTCCGCCCTCTTTAAATTTACAGAACGCCGCAAAATCATGGTGGCCAAGGACTAGCTGGCTTGCCTTATTCATCAGATCAGCATCGAGCGGGCGATACCAAGGCGCGACGTCATAGCGAGAAAGTGGCGGGATCACATCGTTGTTGTCGAGAATCTTGTAGGTGTAGATACGGCGCAGCGCAGAAAAACGGGCGTGGAAACCTTCTGGAGCATCAGAGATCTCCATGATCCGCACATCTTCATCAAGAATGCGATTGAGTTTGTAGCGCAGATCGATATAGGTAAGGCCATCTGCAAAGACTGCATCAGGCAGGTCGACGTGGATTACCTGGCCTGTGGCATGGACACCGGCATCGGTACGCCCTGCAACAACTGATTCCACATCACCGCGTGAGATACGTGCAATCGCCTCTTCCACCAGATCTTGAATTGTGCGGCGATCAGGTTGTGCGGCCCAACCAAAGAATGCGGTGCCGTCATATGCAATATCTATCCGTAAACGACGAAACCCACTCTCGGGAAAGAGAGTGGGTTGCGCCATAAGAATTTACGCTGTTAAGGCGTAGGAATTACTTATCTGTTACGAGTTCGATCACAGCCATAGGAGCGTTATCGCCCTTACGTGGACCGACTTTGGTGA
>WLGP01000026.1 GCA_009703165.1 Actinomycetota bacterium
CTCATCTTCGCCTTAGACTGGACGATGTGAGCCAAAGCCCTGAAGGAGTCGATCGCCACCAAGCGCGCGTAGTTAAGACACTTATTACAACTCAGGTTCTTAACGGGGTTGGTGTTGCAGGAACCGTTGCCGCTGGCTCTCTCCTTGTCGCCTCGATTACCGATTCGGAGACTCTAGCTGGACTGGCTCAAACTTTCTCTGTTCTTGGCGCAGCTGCGATGGCACTCCCCCTTGCACGTCTAACAAATCGTGGTGGTCGCAGGCTTGCACTCTCTGCCGGATTGATTACAGGACTCATCGGATCTCTCTTTGCAATCTTCGGTGGTTCAACTGAAAACATCTACTTCATGTTGCTCGGTTCTTTCCTGGTTGGTGCGGCATCGGCCTCTGGTTATCAAGCTCGCTTTGCAGCCATTGATTTAGCAGCACCAGATAAGCGAGCAAAGCAACTTTCACTCGTTGTCTGGGGATCAACAATCGGTGCGGTCACAGGACCTAACTTGATGGAGCCTTCAGGAAGAATCGCAGAGAACTTTGGCTTGCCACCTCTAGTTGGTCCATACATTGTCAGCGCTGTAACGCTAGGCCTTGCAGTCATTGTCATCTTCTTGTTTCTACGTCCAGATCCTTATCTGACCGCGCATAAAGAAGCTCATGCAGCAGGCACCGACATTAAGAAGTCATTTAAAGAAACTTTTTCACACATTAAGAGCCAACCTGCTGCTCTCTTTGCCATTTCATCGATTGCAATTGGCCACCTTGTGATGGTGGCGGTAATGGTGATGACGCCAGTACATATGAGACACGTTGATGTTACTCTTCAAGTTATTGGATTAGTCATCAGCATTCACGTTCTCGGTATGTATGCCTTTTCCCCTGTTGTTGGTTCCCTTACCGACAGATTGGGGGCAATTCGCGTAATCCAACTTGGCGTCATCTTGCTTCTGGTTTCAACCATTATTTCAGGAACAGCAGCTGCAGATAATGCGATTCAACTTGGTATCGGACTCTTCTTCCTAGGTCTGGGTTGGTCATTTACTCTCATTGCCGGATCTACCCTGCTATCTGAATCTGTCGCTGATGAGATGCGCCCGTCATCTCAAGGAACCAGTGATCTGATCATGAATCTCATGGGAGCAGCAGGCGGTGCACTTGCAGGTGTAATCATCGGATTCCTGAATTACGGATGGCTCTGCTACTTCGCCTCTCTTCCTGTTATCGTCCTTGGCATCTGGTCCTACAGAATCAAGAGACCAGTAGCTTAAGAAGATGTCAGAGTTTATTTTCACTGGAGCAGTTTTTGAATGGCGTGGACCATCGCCCTATTACTTCATCGAGATTCCTGCAGCGCAAAGTGCCAAGATTAAAGAGCGTGCAACTCAATTAACTTATGGATGGGGCGTTATTCCGGTCATTGGTGTGATCGGTGAAACAGAATTTACAACCTCGTTGATTCCCAAAGAAGGTCTCTACCTGCTGCCAATTAAGAACGTCGTTCGCTTCGGAGAAAACTTGGAAGTTGGACAAGTTGTTCAGGCTAAACTCACTCTTGGAAAGGCTTGATGATGCGCAGATTTTTTAAACTTTCGACAGTGCTTCTACTCAGTGCTGTATCTGCTTTTGCATCCACGCCTGCCTTTGCTCACTCTTCCTTGATCTCCTCTGATCCTGCGCAGGGTTCGGTAGTTGAAGTGATCCCCTCAGATTTCGCGTTGACATTTAATGAGGAACTGATCTCTATTGAGGGCCAGAGCGTAAACAAACTCTCGCTTTCCGATGCTAGCGGTATCAATTACTCGCTATCTGAAACCAATATTGCAGGTGAGGTTCTCTCAGCTTCTGTAACCGCTGGCCCATATCCGGCAGGAGAATATCTGCTGACATATCGAGCAGTATCGGCAGATGGCCATCCGATTACTGGAGAGATTACCTTCACTGTTCAATCGTCAATAACGATTGATTCTCCAATGGAGGAACCTGTCACTACATCGACCACCACCGAACCCGAACCAACAGGAGCGCTAACGTATCTATTGATCGGCCTCATGCTTCTCTTGGGAATAGCATCGCGTGTGTGGTCGAATAGAAAGGCACGTCGTGGCCAAGGTAATTGAGGTAGATGGCGAGTTAGTTCTCCAACTTTCTCTGCGTGAAAAGATCTTTGCCTTTCACGGCAATCCTCGTGCCAAGGCATCAGATTTAATCTCTACAACTGAGATGGAAAATCCTTGGCGCAAAGAAGTCTTACGCGGAATGCGTGCTCCCGGGACAGCAATTCCATACATTGTTCTCCTTGGAACGATGCGATTTAAAGGTGGAAAAGATTTCACCGCAATCTACAAACGTGGAGCTGTTCGTATCTATGAATTTCAAGCAGGTGAATTTAAGCGCTGGATAGTCTCACTATGAGCCTAGTTAAAGATCTTCATGCTCTGGCGCGAAAGGGAAGGTCGGCAGATCTTGCACGTTTCTACAAAACAGCCCCTGGTGAATATGGTGAAGGTGATCTTTTTATCGGCGTGATCGTGCCTGATACTCGCCTGGTTGCTAAGAAATATATAGACCTGCCATTTGCCGAGCTCGCGAAGGTAATTGCTTCACCTATTCATGAAGAGCGGCTCTGTGGGTTGATCATCCTGACCTTGAGATACAAGCGCGATAAAGATGAGCAAACACGGAAGAAGATCTTCACCTTCTATATGAAGATGCTCCGAGCTGGACACGTAAACAACTGGGATCTTGTTGATGTGAGTGCACCAATTATTGGTGACTACTTGATCTCTGACCCAGGCCACATAGAACTTCTTGAGAAGTTATCTAGGAGCAAGAACCTCTGGCAGCGTCGTACTGCGATGATCTTTACCTTTGCATTCCTGCGCAAAGACATTACCGGTCCAACAGTTGTAATCGCAGAAAACCTTTTAGAGGATTCTCATGATTTGATTCATAAGGCTGTGGGTTGGATGTTGCGCGAGATGGGAAAGCGCGATCCGTACTTACTTAAATCATTCTTGAAAGAAAATGCTCCGTATATGCCTCGGACAGCCCTTCGATATTCCATCGAAAGACTGCCCGAGAGCGAACGAAAGAGATGGCTAGCTATTAAGCCGATAGATCGAAACGATCGGCGTTCATAACCTTTGTCCATGCAGCGATAAAGTCTGCAACAAACTTCTCGCGTGAATCATCTTGTGCATAAACCTCTGCATACGAGCGCAAGATTGAGTTCGAACCAAAGACGAGATCTACGCGAGTTGCAGTAAATGCAACCTGTCCTGTGGTGCGATTACGAAGGTTGTAGAGGTTCTCACCTGCTGGCTCCCAGACAAATGTCATATCTGTGAGATTGACGAAGAAGTCATTGGTGAGTACGCCAACCTTGTCGGTGAAGACGCCATTCTTTGATCCACCATGGTTTGCGCCGATGACACGAAGGCCGCCAACGAGAGCAGTCATTTCATGTGCTGAAAGACCCATCAACTGTGCGCGATCGAGCATGAGCTCTTCTGCGGTGACTGCATAATCTTTCTTCAGCCAGTTGCGGAATGCATCATGTGTTGGCTCAAGAACGGCAAATGATTCGACATCTGTCTGCGCTTGTGTGGCATCGCCGCGACCTGGAGCAAATGGAACGCTTGCGTTTACACCCGCTGCCTTTGCCGCACGTTCTACGCCAACATTTCCTGCCAAGACGATCACATCTGCAAGGCTGGCACCTGTTGCGGTTGCAATTGGTTCAAGGGCTGCAAGAACACGTTGTAGACGTGCTGGCTCGTTTCCTTCCCAATCCTTCTGTGGTGCAAGACGAATACGTGCACCATTTGCTCCGCCGCGCATATCTGATCCGCGATAGGTGCGAGCGCTATCCCATGCTGTTGCAACGAGATCTGCTACAGGGATATCGAGGGCTTCAATCTTTGCCTTCACATCTGCAATGTTGTAGCCCTTATTTCCTGCAGGAATTGGATCCTGCCAGATGAGATCTTCTGCTGGAACATCTGGTCCGATGTAACGAACCTTTGGTCCCATGTCGCGGTGAGTTAACTTAAACCAAGCGCGAGCAAAGACCTCATCGAAGTATGCAGGGTTTGCGTAGAACTTCTCTGAAATCGCGCGATAGGCAGGATCCATCTTCATCGCCATATCGGCATCTGTCATCATCGGGTTGTAGCGGATTGATGGATCTTCTACATCGACAGGCTTATCTTCTTCGGCAATGTTGATTGGCTCCCACTGGTGAGCACCAGCCGGAGACTTCTTAAGCTCCCAGTCATACTTAAAGAGAAGTTCAAAGTAGCCGTTATCCCACTTAGTTGGATTGGTGGTCCATGCTCCTTCGATACCGCTTGAAACAGTATCGCGACCGATCGCGCGGGTGGTGTGGTTCATCCATCCAAGGCCACCTTCAACAATGTCAGCACCTTCTGGAGCAGGACCAAGGTTTGATGCCTTTCCATTTCCATGTGCCTTACCTACTGTGTGACCACCGGCTGTAAGTGCGACAGTCTCTTCATCATTCATCGCCATGCGTGCAAAGGTCTCGCGAACGTGCTGAGCGGTACGCAGTGGATCTGGATTTCCGTTAACGCCCTCTGGGTTTACATAGATCAAGCCCATATGTACCGCAGCTAATGGATTTTCTAGAGTTGTTGCATCGTTGAGATCTGAGTAACGGTTCTCACTTGGTGCAAGGAATTCATTTTCAGACCCCCAGTAGATATCGATCTCTGGATGCCAGATATCTGGGCGACCGAATGCGAAACCGTATGTCTTAAGACCCATTGACTCGTATGCAATTGTTCCAGCCAAGATCATGAGATCTGCCCAGCTAATTTTATTTCCGTACTTCTTCTTAATCGGCCACAGGAGTCTGCGCGCCTTATCGAGATTGACGTTATCTGGCCATGAGTTAAGAGGAGCAAAACGTTGGTTACCGGTTCCTGCGCCGCCGCGTCCATCTGCTGTGCGATATGAACCTGCTGAGTGCCAAGCCATACGAATCATCAATCCGCCGTAATGTCCCCAGTCGGCAGGCCACCATGACTGACTATCTGTCATCAACGCATGCACATCTTTCTTAAGAGCTGCAATATCAAGCTTCTTCAACTCTTGTGCATAATCAAAGTCTGCACCGAGTGGATTGGTCTTTGTATCGTGTTGATGCAAGATGTCGAGATTGAGGGCATTTGGCCAGAAGTGAGTATTGCTCTGTGCAACTGTTGTCATTGCGCCATGGGCGACTGGACATTTACCTGAATCTTGCATGCGATTTCCTCCGAATTGAGCGGCCTGTATATCTTTTTAGT
The DNA here is from genome assembly GCA_009703165.1 of Actinomycetota bacterium. Taxonomy (GTDB): domain Bacteria; phylum Actinomycetota; class Actinomycetes; order Nanopelagicales; family Nanopelagicaceae; genus Planktophila. The sequence continues at coordinate 5,307 of WLGP01000026.1, forward strand.
CTAACTAGCCCCGCGTGGATCCGCTATTCGGGGATGGCCTGCCCGGGTCAATCTTGTAATATCACCCTATGGCAGCCTCAGATGGTGATCGCGAAAAGTTCTTTCCGCTTATTGAGAAAAAGTACGGCGAGAAGATGGCGTATTGGTTTGCCATCATGGCAAAACTTGAAGGCAAGAAATATCCAGAGCAAATCTCACATCTTCGTGAGAATTACGGTTTTAGCCAGGCTCATGCCAATGCCCTCGTGATGTATTCGCGAGGTTCAACATCTGCCAAGCGCCACGAATCCCCTGCTGCATACTTCAAGACGATCGATCCAAAGCAGGCTAAAAAGGTGAAAGAGATCATCAAGATCATCACCACCAAATATCCTGATCTCGAGTTAGTTGTTGCGTGGAATCAACCAATGCTCAAGAAGGGTGGCGACTATGTCTTTGGGGCATCTGTTTCAAAGAACCACATCTCGATCGCACCGTGGGGCGATGTTCTTAAGGATTTCGCAGCCAAATTCGAAAAGCATGAGGGCGTGCGCGTCACCAAAAAGACCGTTGCAGTTCCTAAAGATTGGGAGGTCGATACAAAGCTTCTCTTGGCCATGATCGCCGCTCGACTCAAGGAGCTCTAGCCCTTTTTTCGCCTCTTTGGCCTATACCCCCAGGGGTATGCTACTCTCTTCCTCGAAAGGGAGAAAAAATGTCGATTCAGATTATCAATATTGATACACCCACACTTGGAGACCGCGGTTACATTGCCCATGATGGCAAGACCGCATTGGTCGTAGATCCGCAGCGAGATATTGATCGCGTTGAAAAGATCCTCACCGATAACAATTTGTCGCTCGGTACCGTTGTTGAGACCCACATGCATAATGACTATGTCAGCGGTGGTCTAGTGCTTGCTCGCAAATACCAAGCTGATTACATCACTAGCGCAGAAGATACAGTCTCTTTCGAACGCACTGCAGCTAAAGATTTAGATGAGTTCAATGTCGGTAACTTTGCAATCAAAGCCCTCCACACACCTGGACATACCTTTACCCACCTTTCATATATCTTGCTTGACCCAACTGGCAATGCCCAAGGAATCTTCACCGGTGGATCACTTCTCCATGGATCTACAGGGCGTCCAGATCTTCTCGGCCAAGATCACGCGCCAACACTTGCAGGACTTCAACATGGATCTGCTCACCGCATGGCAGAGATGCTTGAGGATAAGACTCCCATTTTTCCAACACATGGCTTTGGATCATTCTGCGCGGCAACATCAACTTCTGGTGATTCATCAACAATCCGGGATGAGAAACGTTCTAACCCAGCGCTCTTGCTCTCAGCAGAGCGATTTATCTCTGAGACTCTTGCAGGGCTAGATGTCTTTCCTGCCTATTACAAACATATGGGCCCGGCTAACCATGCAGGTCCTGGTCCAATTGATCTGAGTGAACTTCCACGACTAAGTAGCCAAGAACTTCTTAAAGTAATTGCTGGAAACTCTTGGGTGGTAGACCTTCGCGATAAAGAGACGTGGGCTAAGGGTCACCTACCCGGCACGTTAAGCGTTGGAGTCTCAGGTTCATTTGCAACATACCTCGGATGGCTCTTTCCTTACGAGAACGAACTCGTATTGATCTCAGATAAGGCTGCAGATATTGCAGAAGCTCAGCGCGAACTTGTTCGAATCGGCATTGACCGCCCATCAGCTAGCTTTATTGGTGAGATCTCATCTGTTGATAAAAACATCGATACTCCCCTTGTCACCTTTAACGATGTGCCAGCAGCGCTAGAAGATTCAGGGATTGTTGTCCTCGATGTTCGTAGAAATAGTGAACGAGAGGCTTCACATATTCAAGGAAGTGCGCACATTCCACTTCACGAACTCAGCCTGCGAATGGCAGAGGTGCCCACCGATAAGACCATCTGGGTCCACTGTGCAGGTGCTTACCGAGCATCAATTGCAGCGAGTATTATTCAAAATACTGGCCGCACGGTGGTCTTGATCAATGAACCTTACGAGAAGGCGCTCAGCGTTGCAGAACTGACTCTGCTCTCTGGCGGAATTGATCATGGTCCCGTTGCCCCATCTGATGTAAAAGCAACTGCATAAGGAGAGATCATGGAGATCGTTACACCACAAGAAGCCCTTTCAATGGTCACCTCAGGTCAGGCATATGGCATTGATGTCAGAGAACAAGAAGAGTGGGATGGCGGACATTACGATCAATTCACTCTTCATCCGTTGAGCACCTTGAGCGCCGAGGCGATTCCAACGGATAAGCCAGTCATCTTTATCTGTCGTTCAGGAAAGCGCTCTGCTCAGGCATGTGCAACGGTAGAGCCAACAGGAATCACTGCAATGAACATGGATGGTGGAATGCTCGCGTGGCAAGAAGCTGGACTACCAATGAGCGCAGTTAATGGCGCTCCACTGATTTCATAATCAGTGACTCTTGTTCTAGGTCTCTTATTAGGGGCAATCGTTGGCAGTGTTCTAGGTTTAATTGGTGCAGGTGGAGCAATTCTTGCTGTACCCGGATTAGTTGCAGTACTTGGCTTATCTGCAACAGCAGCAACAACTAGTTCGACAATCATTGTGGGCTCTGCTGCACTTGCTGGCGCTCTTCGACGTAGAGGTACAGGAACGCTCAATGTAAAGGTGGGGCTAACTTTTTCCGCCCTCGGAATCCTGGGCACATTCTTTGGAACTTTGCTTCTCACCATCATTCCCGAGAATGTTGTTCTAGTTCTCTTCGCCCTTCTCATGTTTGGTGCAGCCTATGGAATGTGTTGCTACAAAGTCCGCGAAGCCAATACAGATAAACCAAAGTGGAGCGCGGTAATCATCGCTGCAACTGGAGTCGGTGTTTTGACAGGGCTCCTGGGAGTTGGCGGCGGATTCCTTATCGTTCCAGCACTTGTCTTGCTCCTTAAAGTGCCGGCTAAAGTTGCCGCAGGAACCTCTCTCGTTGCGATTTCAGCCAATTCCTTATTGGCATTTCTGCTTCGCAATGAGTTTTGGCCTGAGATTCCGATTACAGAGATAGCAATATTCACTTTCTCTGCAATCATCGCCTCAACGCTATTAACACCTGTAGCCGCCAGACTTAATGCCAAGGTAATGCAACGAACATTTTCGGTAATTATTGTGCTCGTTGCACTCTATACCTTGGTCACCAGTGTGATCTAAGCCGAAGAGTTGAGAGCTACTCCTTATTCTCCTTAGCCAACTTCTTTGGATCTTTATCATCATGAAGAGGATCGCCCATACGTCCTGCATGAGCCTTCAAATCTGGATTCTTGGAACTCTTGATCAAGCTCAAGATTGTGGTGATCGCAAGAATTACGACGATAACGAGCAAGCTGACATTTGTCGGAACCTTAGGAATTGAAGCAAACTCTTCGTGTAGGTAAGTCAAAATCAACTTTCCTCCGATGAAGATAAGGATCACTGAAAGACCGATTGATAGATAGACCAATCGATCGAGAAGTCCCTTGATGAGGAAGTAGAGGGCACGTAGTCCAAGGAGTGCAAAGGCATTTGCAGCAAAGACTAGGTATGGCTCAGATGTAATTCCAAATGTTGCTGGGATTGAATCAAGAGCAAAGAGAAGGTCGGTTGTTGCAATTGCAACCATCACCATAAACATCGGAGTAGCAAAGCGCTTGCCATCTAACTTAATGAACATCTTGGTGCCGTGGTATTCATCAACCATTGCAACCTTTTTGCGGACTGTGCGAATCAGAACGTTGTCATTTGGATCTGGATCTTCATCCCAGTGTCTAAAGAGGCCGACACCAGTCCAGATCAA
>WLGP01000027.1 GCA_009703165.1 Actinomycetota bacterium
ATAAGGATAGGAGCGATAAGGCCGTAGCTAAAGGTTGGGGTAATAAATGTAACCATTTACTTTCCTCCATTCATGGTCGGTACTGGATCGCTATATCCCTGCTGGCTGATGATGTGCGCAGCTGCTGGGTTAATGATCTTAAGAAGCGGAGATGGATAGAAGCCAAGAACGACGATGATTGCAATCACTGGAGCGATGGCAACCTTCTCGCGGAGATTCAAATCGGTGAGATTTTCGTTGCCCGGAGTTGTTGGACCGTGGAGCGCGCGTTGTACAGGAATCAAGATATACAAAGCGGCGAGAACGATTCCAAAGGTCGCGATAATCGCTGCAACTGGATAGCGAGTAAAGGTCCCGACAAGAACGAGGAATTCGCTGACGAAGCTAGAAAGTCCCGGAAGGGCCAAGCTCGAAAGACCTGCAATAAAGAAGCTCCATGCCATGATCGGAGTAATGCGCTGCAAGCCACCGAAGTCTGCAATCGTTGAAGAGCCACGACGAGCGACCATCCAACCTGCAACTAAGAAGAGAGCGGCGGTAGAGAATGCATGGTTAAACATGTAGAGCGTTGCACCGGTCTGGGCTTGAGTTGTCATCGCAAAGATACCGAGAGTGATGAAACCAAAGTGTGAGATCGATGTATATGCAATAAGGCGCTTAATATCTTTTGCACCGATTGCAAGAAACGCTCCATACAAGATCGAGATCAACGAGAGAACGATGATGATCGGAGTAAAGGTCTTGCTCGCATCAGGAAAGATGGAGAGGCAGAATCGGATCATTCCGTAGGTTCCGACCTTATCGAGTACGCCTAAGAGCAATACAGAACTTCCTGCAGTTGCACTCTTTGCCGCATCTGGAAGCCAGGTGTGGAATGGCCAGAGCGGAGCCTTAATCGCAAATGCGATAAAGAAGCCCAAGAAGAGAATGTTCTGAGTTGTTCCACTCATCGATGTGTGAAGCTCTGAGAGCTTGGTGATATCAAAGGTGTGACCGCCATTATTTCCAGAGATTACATAGAGCCCGATGATTGATGCGAGCATCAAGAGGCCACCAAAGAGGCTATAGAGAAGGAACTTCACAGCAGCTGCTGCACGCTCTCCGCTGCCATATCCACCAATAAGGAAGTAGACCGGAATAAGCATCGCTTCAAAGAAGACGTAGAAGAGGAAGAGATCTGTTGCGGCAAAGACACCGATCATCATGGTCTCAAGCACGAGAATCAAGATGTAGAAAGTCTTCACACCCCAGCGTCCGCCTTCAGATTCATTCCACCCTGCAAGGATCACAATCGGAGCAAGGATTACAGACATCAAGATAAGTACGAGAGCGATTCCATCTACTCCGACTGCCCAGTTGATGGCAAAGGATGGAATCCATGAGTAACTCTGTCTAAATTGAAGTGCGGTGTTATCGACATCAAAAGAGAGAGCCTTCACGATTGTGGCAACTGCGACAACGATGGTTGTTGCAAGAGCAATCTGCTTAACCAATGTGGTTTGAGCTGCTGGGACTGCTGCGATGAGAGCTGCTCCGATGAGTGGAAGGAGCATGATCATTGTGATTGTCATTATTGAGTCACCACCCAAATCGCGGTAAGCAGAGCAAGTGCTCCAACAAAGATAAGTGCTGCATAGGCACGGACATATCCGGTCTGAGTGCGACGAAGAGTCGAGCCAGATTCAATCGCCATTGAACCAACTCCGCGCACTGCGCCATCGATGACTGTCTCATCCATTGCAACAAGGCCTCGAGTTATCGCCTGACCAGGTTTCATAAAGAGTGTCTCGTTGAGTGAATCCTGACCTAGGTCGTTACGGACAAAGCGAGTTGCCCAAGAGACATCCTCTGGAGCAACTGGTGCAACTTCCTTGAAGTGATACTTCATGAGTGCAATAGCAACTCCGATAGCAACCATTGTCAGCGCCAGGGCTGAGACAACAATTGGTGGCACTAGCTCTTCGTGATGTGCGTGATCATGGAAGAGTGGGGCAAGCCAATTCTTAAAGGTATCGTTGCGATAGAGCAACAATCCTGATGTCACTGAGCCGATAGAGAGAATCACCATTGGAATCCACATCAACGCTGGAGATTCATGTGGATGTGCATTCTCATCCCAACGAGGTTTGCCAGTAAAGGTTAAGAGCATTACACGAGTCATATAGAAGGCGGTAATTGCTGCACCAATGAGGGTCAAGCTTCCGAGAATAATTCCCTTTGCTCCACCGGCATTGAGTGCGGTCTCAATGATCATATCTTTTGAGTAGAAGCCAGCAAATGGCGGTACTCCAAGAATTGCTAAGTAACCTAAACCAAAGGTGATAAATGTAATCGGCATAAATTTACGAAGTCCGCCGTATTTGCGCATATTGACTTCATCGTTCATGCCATGCATAACCGAACCTGCACCAAGGAACATGCTCGCCTTGAAGAATCCGTGGGTGAGCAAGTGCATGATTGCATAGGCATAACCAGCTGGGCCAAGACCTGATGCAAGAATCATGTAACCGATCTGAGACATCGTTGAAGCAGCAAGTGCTTTCTTGATGTCATCTTTTGCCATACCGATGACGGCACCGAAGATCAGCGTGATGGCACCGACGATGACAACCATGAGTTGAGCAGTTGGCGCAGCATCAAAGACAAAGTTTGAACGGACAATCAGGTAGACACCTGCGGTCACCATTGTTGCGGCGTGAATGAGAGCCGATACAGGAGTAGGTCCAGCCATCGCATCGCCAAGCCATGCCTGCAATGGGAACTGGGCAGATTTACCTGCAGCAGCGATCAGCAACATGATGCCCATCGCTGTCAGCGCAGGAGTTCCAGCGCGCTCAACCGATTCCTTCACACCTTCAAATGAGACTGTTCCCATCGTTGCAAAGGCGATCATGATTGCAAAGGAGAGACCCATATCGCCTACGCGGTTCATCACAAATGCCTTCTTTGAGGCAGTTGCATATGCAGGCTTTTGATTCCAGAAGCCAATAAGTAGGTATGAGGCAAGACCAACGCCTTCCCAACCGACATAGAGGTTGAGATAAGAGTTTCCAAGAACCAACAACAACATCGATGCAACGAAGAGATTGAGGTATGCAAAGAAGCGTCGGCGGTTTGGATCGGTTGCCATATATGAAATTGAGTAGATGTGGATCAGAGTTCCAACACCGGTAATCAGAAGAACAAAGCTAATAGAGAGCTGATCAAGTAAGAGCGCTGCATCTACATTGAAGTCGCCAACTTTGATCCAAGAGAAGAGAACCTGCGTCAGCGCGCGCTCTTCGGTTGGACGATCTGTCATCGCAAAGAAGTGGGCTAGTCCAAGGGCAAATGATCCCGCTGACATCGCTGTTGCAAGGAGATGTCCCCACTTATCGGCCTTGCGACCCATAAGAAGAAGGAAGAGTGATCCAAAGAGTGGAAGACCAATGAGGTAGACGAGCGAGCTTGAGGTAACCATTGTTATCGCTTCAACAAACTAGCATCATCGATAGATGCCGATCGGCGTGAGCGATAGATCGCCACGATAATTGCCAGGCCAACTACTACTTCGCAGGCAGCCACAACCATCGTAAAGAAGGCAACAACTTGTCCGTTGAGGTTTCCATTGAGACGAGAGAATGTGACGAGTGTGAGGTTTGCTGCGTTGAGCATGAGTTCGATACACATAAAGACAACGATCGCGTTGCGACGAACCACAACGCCAACTGCGCCGATTGTAAATAACAAGGCAGCGAGGTAGAGGTAGTTATATGGATTCACTTACTTCTCCTCTTTAATCGTTGGATCTACAACATCGAGCTGGAACTTTGCAGAATCAATTACATCGCCACGAGCCTTGAGCGTGGCTGAGATTGATGTAGGTGCAGGAGTTCCATCTGGAAGAAGCGCTGGAACATCGACTGCGTTGTGAAGTGCGTAGACACCAGGACCTGGAAGGCCGGCAGCATCACCGAGTGAGCCAGTACGAAAACGTGCAATCGCTTGTTCGCGCTGTGTAGGGCGGTGATTTGTGCGCTGGTGGTGAGCAAGAACCATGGCACCAACTGCTGCAGTAATAAGGAGCGCTGAGATCACTTCAAATGGGAAGACATAATTTGAGAAGAGGAGAACGGCAATACCTTCAACGTTTCCATCTTCATTGGCAATATCTAGACCGAGGTAAGAACGACCTAGTGTTGCTCGTCCGATAAGTGCGATCATCAAGCCACCAAAGCCAAGGGCTGCGGTGATTGCAATCCAACGAAGACCCTTAATGGTCTCAACAAGTGAATCAGAGGCATCGACGCCAACGAGCATCAAGATAAAGAGGAAGAGCATCATCACTGCGCCGGTGTAGACGACGATCTGAACAATTCCAAGGAAGAGCGCACCCTGTGCGATATAGAAAATGGCTAGAGTTACCATGACCCAGGCGAGCAAGATTGCTGAGTGGACGGCCTTCTTAACAAGGAGCATTCCAAGAGCTGCAACCACAGAAAGTGGAGCAAGTACCCAGAAGAGAACAGCCTCTGGTGTTGCAATTTCCAACATTACTTAGCGCTCCCTTCCTGTGAAGGATGAGCACTTGTGACATCACCGTTGTAATAATTTGTATCGTTCATACCTGGATACATTGGGTGTGGAGGTTGCAACATTCCAGCGCGAAGTGGTGCTAAGAGATCTTCCTTTTCGAAGATCAACTTTTCGCGTGAAGAATCTGCCAATTCATATTCGTTTGTCATTGTTAAAGCGCGAGTTGGGCAAGCCTCAATGCAGAGACCGCAGAAGACACAGCGCAAGTAGTTGATCTGATAGACCTTGCCGTAACGCTCTCCAGGAGACATCTGGTTATCAGGAGTGTTATCTGCGCCTTCAACAAAGATCGCATCTGCAGGACATGCCCATGCACAGAGTTCGCAACCGATGCACTTCTCAAGACCATCTGGATGGCGATTGAGTTGGTGGCGACCATGGAAACGTTCTTCAGTTGGCGCTTTTACATCAGGGTAAGCAACGGTGAGGTTCTTCTTGAACATAGAACGGAAGGTGACCCAGAAACCCTTTGACTGTGCAGCCAGTGATCCTGGACCTGGCTGATCAACTTCGACGAATGAAACATCGTCAACGTTTGCAGCAGCACCTGACTTTTTTGGCTCGAGTGAGTTACTCATTCTTGCTTCCTGTCTGAGTTTGTTGTGAGACGTTGAGTGAAGTCACACCTGGAAGAGATGGCACTGGGAAATCAGGTGCCTCACCTTCGACAAGCGGAACCTCTGACTTCTTCTTGCTACGTTCGTAGAGAGAGCTCACAGCCATCGCGATGATGACAAGACCGACAGCAAATGCTGCAAGCACTGTGCGAGATGCACCCTCTTGCTGAATGACGCGAAGTGTTGCCACGATAAGGATCCAGATAAGTGAGACTGGAATGAGAACCTTCCAGCCAAACTTCATAAATTGGTCGTAGCGAAGACGTGGCAGCGTTGCACGCAACCACATAAATATAAAGAAGAAGATATTTACCTTGAGGAAGAACCAGACGATGGTGAACCATCCGCCGAGCCAGGCCTCGGTAAATCCAAGTCCTGGAGGTGCGTGATAACCACCAAGGAAGAGGGTTGCGGCAAGTGCTGATACGGCAACGATATTGACGTACTCAGCTAGGAAGAAGAGTGCGAACTTGAGCGATGAGTACTCGGTGTGGAATCCACCAACGAGTTCGCCTTCAGCTTCAGCTAAGTCAAATGGTGCACGGTTTGTCTCACCGACCATTGAGATCACATAGATAACAAATGATGGGAAGAGAACAAGGACGTTCCAGTAGTTATCGTGCTGAGAGTTAATGATCTCTGAGGTCGACATTGAACCTGCGTAGATGAAGACTGCAACTAATGAGAGACCCATTGCAATTTCATATGAGACAACTTGAGCGCTTGAACGCAATCCGCCAAGAAGAGGGTAGGTAGATCCTGATGACCAACCCGCAAGCACTACGCCATACACACCGATTGATGTAACGGCCAAGATGTAGAGCACGCCAACTGAGAGATCGGTCAACTGCATCGCAGTCTCTTGTCCAAAGAGATTTACCTTGCCGGTCATTGGGATTACCGCAAAGGACATAAAGCACATCGCTGCAGCGATGATTGGCGCTGCAATAAATACGACCTTATCTGCAGCCGCCGGGATGATGTCCTCTTTAAGTGCAAGCTTGACGCCATCTGAAAGTGATTGAAGAAGTCCAAATGGACCAACGCGGTTAGGACCGGTGCGCAACTGCATCTTGGCAAGAACGCGACGCTCAGTCCAGACAGCCAGCAACGTTGATACGACACAGATAGCAAAGACGATGACTGCCTTTACAACGATCAGCCAGACCGGATCTTTACCGAGGAGCTCTGCTGTTGTCATGCCTTCACCACCGTAACTACATCGCCATGGACTGCATTAAGTGTCTGGAGTGGAGTCGATCCCACAGAGTTTCGTGGAAGCCACACAGCATCATCGTGAATATCTTCAACGAGTGCTGGAAGTGTGATTGATCCAAGAGAGTTTGAGATGCGCAGGTGATCTCCTGATTGCACTCCGAGTGCGCCAGCGCGTTGTGGTGAGATCACCGCGATTGTTGGGCGACGTGTGCCAGCCAAATTATCTTCACCAGCCTGGAGAGTTCCTTCATCAAGAAGTCTGCGCCATGAAGTGATGATCGCTTCGGTACCTGAAGTCTTTGCAGCACTTCCTGCGGCAACTGGAGTAAATGGTGCGCGTGCGCCATCCCACTGACCGAGTTGAGCAAATTCGCGCGCCGCAGCTGTAACTGTGCCGAGCATGATTGATTCGCCCATTGCATCGGCAAGAGCAGACAAGATACGGACATCGCTGCGGTTAAGTGAATCTGCAACAGCTGCGGTGAAGGTGCGCTTGCGACCCTCCCAGTTGATAAATGTTCCATACTTTTCAGTTACTGCGGCAACTGGAAGTACAACATCTGCAACTTCAGTAATTGATGAGTGTGCAATCTCAAGTGAGACAACAAATGCCTTCTTTAGCGCGGCCTGTGCATCTGCCGCATCTGGAAGATCTGCGCTATCAATTCCACCAACAACAAGTGCATCAAGGTCACCTGAGTGAATTGCATCGATCATTGCAGATCCGCTACGACCAGCAACTGTTGGAAGTGAAGAGACTCCCCATGCTGCTGCGATATCTACGCGAGCTGCAGTATCTGCAACTGGGCGACCGCCAGGTAGAAGTGTTGAGAAGGCTCCAGCCTCAAGCGCTCCACGCTCGCCTGCGCGACGTGGAATCCAAGCAAGCTTTGCACCTGTCTTTTCAGCAAGTGCAATCGCAGCAGAGATAAGGCCAGCACTCTCAGATGCGCGCTCACCTAACAAGATCACTGACTTTGCTGTCAGCGCAATTGAAGCAAGCGCTGAACTTTCCGCACCAGGTGCAACCTTGATGAAGTTTGCCTTGAGCTTATCCATCGCAATCGAAGCCTTTGAGGCAACAGATGTGACGACAAGTCCACGCTTCTTGAAATTCTTATTTAAGCGCAGGAAGACAATTGGTGACTCTTCTTCTGGTTCAAATGCAATTAAGAGAACGTGATCTGCTGAATCAATGTGGCGGTATTCAACAGCTGAACCGACGACGTGAGATGCAAGGAAGTTAGCTTCTTCATCTGAAGTAACGCGAGCACGGAAATCAATGTCGTTGGTCTTAAGTGCGATACGAGCAAACTTGGCATATCCATATGCATCTTCAAGAGTTGGACGGCCACCGACAAGAACACCGGCGCGCTTTCCAACTAGCCCTGCAGCAGCTGCGGCTAGCGCCTCTGGCCATGATGCAGCAACGAGTTCGCCTTCTGCATTGCGAACCATTGGAGATGTAATGCGATTTTGTGATGTGACATATTTAAATGCCCAACGACCCTTATCGCAGTTCCACTCTTGGTTAACTTCTGGATCATCTCCTGCAAGGCGACGCAAAGTCTTGCCACGGCGAACATCGGTACGCATATCGCAACCAGATGCGCAGTGCTCACAAGCAGATGGAGTTGAAACTAGATCGAATGGGCGTGCACGGAATCGGTATGAAGCACCGGTAAGTGCACCTACTGGACAGATCTGGATGGTATTTCCTGAGAAGTACGACTTAAATGGATCGTTCTCGTAGATACCTACCTGCTGTAGCGCACCGCGCTCATTGAGAGTAATAAATGGATCTGAGGCGATCTGCTCAGAAAAACGTGTGCATCGAGCACAAAGGACGCAACGCTCACGATCGAGCAATACCTGTGATGAGATATTGATCGGCTTTTCAAAGGTGCGCTTTACTCCACCGAGGCGAGCCTGCGGATTTCCATTTGTCATCGCCTGGTTCTGCAATGGACATTCGCCACCCTTGTCGCAGACTGGGCAATCAAGTGGGTGGTTTCCAAGGAGAAGTTCCATCACACCTTTCTGCGCCTTATCGGCAACAGGTGATGTGAGTTGGGTCTTCACGATCATATTTGGCTCAACAGGAATTGTGCATGAAGCCTGTGGCTTTGGAAATGCACGGCCGTTAATTTCAATATCAACTAGACATTGGCGACATGCACCGACTGGATCAAGAAGTGGGTGATCACAAAAACGTGGGATCTGAATTCCCAGCTTTTCTGCAGCGCGGATAACGAGAGTTCCCTTTGGAACTGTTACTTCAAAACCATCGATCACGACGGTGATCATCTCGACTGCAACAGCATTCTCTTGTGTTGTCATTACTTACTCGCCCCCACAAAGAGTGTTGATTGAACTGGATCAAATGGACAGCCACCGTTTGTTAGGTGTGCGATGTACTCCTCGCGGAAGTACTTAATTGATGAGGTAATTGGGCTAGTTGCACCATCACCGAGTGCGCAGAATGAGCGCCCCATGATGTTGTCGCAAAGATCAAGAAGTTTCTCAAGATCTGCCTCTGTTCCCACACCTGATTCGAGATCGCGGAGAATCTGAACGAGCCACCATGTGCCCTCGCGACAAGGTGTGCACTTTCCACATGATTCATGCTTGTAGAACTCTGTCCAACGAAGGACTGCGCGAACAACACATGTTGTCTC
>WLGP01000028.1 GCA_009703165.1 Actinomycetota bacterium
AAAGATCGCATTGCAGGCCTGATTCCGATCATTGAGGGCACGAGGGCATCTGAAGTCAAGAGGCTATTCGTCGCAGCCGGTTACTCTGCACAAGAAGTTGAATCAGCATTTAAGAATCAAACCATTCGAAAGCCATTTACAACTATCGAGGGGCTACTTTTTCCGGCGCAATATAGTTTTGCCAACGGAACGAAGGTCGCAGATGCTCTCAATGTAATGACAAATCGCGCTTACTCCGAGATTGAATCGGCTGGTTTCTTGCCTGGAAAGGGAAAGTACGACGCCGCCGAACTGCTCGTCATCGCCTCAATAGTGCAGGCAGAAGGTGAAGATCAAGACTTCGGAAAGATCGCTCGTGTGATCTTCAATCGACTCAAGATCGGTATGCCGCTACAAATGGATTCAACGGTCCATTACGTTCTGGGAAGTCGTGGCGAGATCTTCTTAAGTTCGAAATCCACCAAGATTAAATCCCCGTACAACACCTATCAGATTTACGGCCTGCCACCAGGACCGATCGGTAACCCTGGCCGTAATGCCCTAAATGCTGTGACATCTCCAGATGCTGGTGATTGGCTCTATTTCATTACCGTTGCCCCTGGCGATACTCGATTTACCTCTTCCTTTGATACCTTCAATGAATGGAAGGTTCTCTACAAGGCAAATCTGAGGGCTGGAAAGTTCGAGGCAAGTAAATGATCAGAGGCGCGGTCTTAGGTTCTCCCATCTCTCACTCGCTCTCCCCACTTCTTCATAACAGTGCTTTCAGACATTTAGATCTTGAGGGGGAGTATCAAGCAATTGATGTTCGAAGTGGCTCTCTCAATGCATTCTTTGAAGGTAACGCAAGTTCTTTTGATTACCTCTCACTGACGATGCCACTCAAGGAGGAAGCATTCTCCCTTCCTGTCTCTTTCGACGAATTGAGCACTCGTATCGGTTCAGCAAACACCTTGTATAAGGTCGACGGCACATGGTTTGGAACATCGACGGATGGATCCGGATTCATTGCAGCTCTTGTTTCGGCAGGTTTCACATCTTTCTCGAGGGCTCTCATTCTCGGTGCCGGCGGAACTGCTCGAGCTGTTGCAGGCGCACTCGATGGATTCTCTCAATCGATCACTGTTATGGGTCGCACCTCGACAAGACGCGAAGCGCTCTCTGCCTGTGTCCGTGATTCTCACTTTGAATATATATCCTGGAGTAACGATCAGAGCGTGGCTGGCTTTGACTGTGTTATTAATACAACGCCAGCAGGGGCGGCAGATCTACTTGCCGACTATCTACCAACCACCATCGACGCTCTACTTTTTGATGTGATCTATAAACCGTGGCCGACAGTCCTAGCCTCACGTTGGAGCGATCAAGGTGGACAAGTGATTAACGGGAAAGAGTTGCTCTTGTGGCAAGGTCTAGATCAGTTGCAGCTCGTCCTTGGCAAGGATCTAGATAAACAATCTCTTGCTGGTTATCTTCGCCCTCTTTTGGCTAAAAGTTAACCACAGCAAGTCAACTTTCAGATTGGCCTTTGCAGTAGCAAAGTAACGTCGCCCCATGCAGTTAGTCGTGGGCATAACTCTGGCATGGATCGCATTAGTTGATCTGCGATCTCATCGCATCCCAAACCGCGCATTGGCAGTGCTGACCCTTCTCTCTGTGATCTATTCGGCGCGAAATGGCTTCATCTGGGTTGATCAAATTCTTGTTGCATTCATTCTGCTTATCGCATGCATTGGCTTCTGGCGATTTCTTAATCTAGGAATGGGTGATGTGAAGCTGATCTTTGCCATGGCTCTACTACTTATCCCAGCGACCTTCGACTCGTACTACCTTTTCACGACGCTCTTTTCGATGATCGCCTTGCTGCACCTTCTCGCACAAGCCCTGATTTTTCGCTCGTTCTCGAAGCCTCTTCCACTGGCGCCATCACTTGTACTGGCATATATCTTCCTGCTCTACCTTAAATAAGGTCTCATCTCTTGCCTTCTTCTGCCAGAATATGCACATGCGTTGGCTAACAGCAGGTGAATCTCATGGACAAGCACTCTCTGCAATTATCGAGGGCATCCCTGCACATGTTCAGGTCGACTCCACCTTTATCGATTACCACTTAGCGCGTCGACGCCTTGGATTTGGTCGCGGAGCACGACAGAATTTTGAAGCGGACAAGATCTCGATCCTCGGTGGCCTTCGCTTAGGAATTACTCAGGGAGGTCCAATCAGCATTCAAGTTGGAAACTCTGAGTGGCCTAAGTGGGAGAAGGTGATGAGCGCCGATCCTGTCGATCCTGAAGAGATTTCTCATCTTGCTCGCAATGCACCCCTGACAAGACCACGCCCAGGACATGCAGATCTTGTTGGCATGCAGAAATATGATTTCGATGATGCACGTCCGATTTTAGAGAGAGCCAGCGCCCGCGAAACAGCTGCTCGCGTTGCACTCGGCGCCGTTGCACGCGCCTTTCTCGAGCAGAGTGTGGGAATAAAGATTCTTAGCCATGTCATCTCAATTGGAACTGTTCGCGTTCCAGAGTCCGCGGCTCTTCCGGCAGTAACCGACATGGAGCGCATTGATGCTGATCCGGTTCGCTGTGCAGATCAGGCGACGAGCGCTGCGATGATGAAAGAAATTGATAGCGCACACTCTGATGGAGATACCCTCGGAGGAGTATGCGAGATCCTTGCCTACAATCTGCCGCCAGGTTTAGGTTCTCATGTGCACTGGGATCGTCGCCTTGATGCTCGCCTTGCATCAGCGATGATGGGTATTCAAGCGATTAAGGGCGTTGAGATCGGCGATGGATTTACCACTGCAACACGACGTGGATCATCTGCTCATGATGAAATCGAGAAGAACGCACAAGGCCTTATCGTCCGTCGCAGCGATCGAGCTGGCGGCACAGAAGGTGGAATGTCTAATGGCGAGATCCTTCGCGTAAGTATTGCAATGAAACCAATCTCCACAGTTCCAAAGGCTCTAGATACGATCGATGTTGCAACCGGTGAAGCAGCCAAAGCCATCAATCAGAGATCAGATGTCTGTGCAGTACCAGCTGCTGGAATTGTCGGTGAAGCGATGGCGGCCCTGGTTCTAGCAGAGGCTGTCCTAGAGAAGTTTGGTGGCGATAGCGTTCAGGAGACGAAGCGAAATTTTGAGTCATATATGGCTCATCTTCGTTTCAAGTAATCGTGCCTGCAGCAATATTGATTGGACCACCTGGAGCCGGTAAATCTTCAGTCGGTAAATCACTTGCCCAGAAATTAGATCTCGACTTTCACGACACAGACCATCTCATTGAGGAAAGTGTTGGCGTGAGCGTCTCGGAGATTTTTCTTGATAAGGGAGAGGCCTTCTTTCGCGAGAAAGAGAAGGAGATCGTTGCCTCCGAGATTCAAAACTTTAATGGTGTGCTGTCACTCGGTGGGGGCTCGGTCCTGGATCCACTCACTGCCGAAATCCTCACCAATTCGGGCCACCCGATTATCTTTCTCGACGTCTCGCTCTCTAGTGCAGCTCCACGCATCGGATTCAATAGAGATCGTCCACTGCTTGTTGGCAATCCGCGAGCCAAATGGCAGGAACTTATGAATATTCGCCGGCCGATCTATGAAAAGTTGGCAACTATCACTGTCTCAACCGATTCTTCGACCCCGTCTCAAGTTGCGCAAGAGATCGTGACCCTCCTTGCAGCAAAGAAGGGAGCTCAGTGATGAGTGAGAAGATCACCGTGAGCGCCGAGCGTACTTATGACGTTCTCCTTGCCGCTGATTGGCGTTCATCATTACGCGAACTTACGCATAACAAAGTTCGTTGTGCAATCGTGACGACTCAATCCATGAAAGAGCGCATTGGTAATCTTGAAGCCGGTGATTGTGAGTTCACTTACTGCGTTATTCCAGATGGAGAAGAAGGTAAGAGCCCAGCTGTCTTGATGCAGTTATGGAATTGGCTGGCTGCCGCTGGCTTTACTCGCAGCGATCTCATTGTTGGTATTGGTGGGGGAGCAGTTACCGATATCGCCGGTTTCGCCGCAGCCACTTACCTTCGAGGAATTGATTGGATTGCAGTTCCAACCTCAGTTGCAGGCGCCGTTGATGCCGCAGTCGGAGGCAAAACTGGTGCAAATTTAGATTATGGCAAGAACCTGATCGGGTCATTTCATTCGCCTCTGAACGTGATCGTAGATATCTCGTGGTTTGATTCATTGAGCGATAGGGATTTTGCTGCAGGGCTTGCAGAAGTTGTGAAGTGTGGATTTATAAAAGATCCAGAGATTCTTTCACTTATGGCCGGATGTACGATTGCCAATCTTCGCGCCGATCAAGGTTTGGTATCAGATCTTGTGAAGCGATCTATTCAGGTCAAGGCAGATGTTGTTGGCGCAGATTTCACCGAGAGTTACTTGCGTGAAACCTTGAACTACGGCCACACCTTTGGCCACGCAGTGGAAAAGCATGCAAAGTACTCGCTGCGCCACGGCGAGTGTGTATCGATCGGGATGGCGTTTATGGCCCATCTTCAATTAGCTCAAGGGTTGATCAGCCAAGAAGTCCACGATCTCCACTTCTCAATTCTCTCTTCCTTGGATCTACCTGTGACGTACTCTCAAGGGGATTGGTTGGAGCTCAAGGCTTTAATGTCCATGGATAAGAAAGTGCGAGGAAATACACTTCGCTTCGTGACAATAACCGAGCCAGGTAAATGCGATCGCCTAGAGGGCGTTGCTGATAGCGCGTTGTATGAAGCATATGGAAAGGTATCTCTATGAAGGTTCTCGTACTCAATGGGCCCAATCTCTCTCGCTTAGATATCCGCGATTCTTCTATCTATGGAGATATGTCATATCCACAACTTGTCGCTCACATTAAGAGCGCTGCCGAGAGCAATGGCTTTGAGGCAGATGTCAGACAGAGCGATGACGAGGCGACAATCATTTGCTGGCTCCATGAAGCTGCAGATGAAAATATCCCCGTAGTAATCAATCCGGCAGCCTTTACACATTACTCATATGCCATCCGTGATGCTGCAGAACTAGTTAAAGCGCCGCTGATCGAAGTACATCTTTCAAACCCTCTTTCACGTGAAGAGTTCCGACATACCTCTGTTATATCCGGTGTTGCCAACGGAACAATTGGTGGCTTCGGCCCTAATTCATATTCACTGGCTCTGATCGCGCTCAAGACACTCATTTCCTAATTCTCTATAGGGTAAACTTCAACCCTTGAAGCAGATGGCATAGCGCCATCGCAATGACTGGAGTTCTACTGTGGCGACAACAAATGATCTAAAGAATGGCATGACCCTAGATATCGAAGGGCAGCTCTGGACAGTTGTTGAGTTCCAACATGTGAAGCCAGGTAAGGGTCCGGCATTTGTTCGCACCAAGCTCAAGCAGGTTATGACCGGAAAAGTTGTAGATAAGACTTTTAACGCTGGAGTAAAAGTTGAGATTGCAATTCTTGAAAAGCGTGAAATGAACTTCCTCTACAAAGAAGGCGATGATTTCGTCTTTATGGATAACGAGAATTTTGATCAAATGACTATTTCAGCTGCAACAGTTGGCGAAGCATCGAATTACATGTTGGAAAATACTGAAGCGATCGTTGCAATCCACGAAGGTAACCCTCTCTACATCGAACTTGCAGCCTCTGTAGAACTCGTCGTTACCTACACCGAACCAGGTCTTCAGGGAGATCGCTCATCTGGTGGCACGAAGCCGGCAACCGTTGAAACTGGAATTGAAGTACAAGTTCCTCTCTTCATTAAGCAAGATGAGAAGATTCTTGTTGATACTCGCGATGGATCATATTTGGGCCGCGCAAACTAGTGTCGGCAAGAAGTAAGGCGCGAAAGCAGACACTTGATCTGCTCTATGAGTCAGATATCCGGGGGAGTGATCTCCTAGAACTTTTGGCATCTCGCGATGTTGTCGAAGAAGGGCCTGATGCCAGGCCTATCCGCGATTACACCAAGTCACTTGTCGAAGGTATCGCCACTCATAAACGTAAGATCGATGAGTTGATCTCAACATATGCCCAAGGATGGGATATGGATCGCCTGCCTGCAGTTGATAGAAATATTTTAAGGCTTGGAATTTACGAGATTCTCTGGGTTGTCGAACTCGAAGATGGGATCGTGATTGATGAGGCCCTCACTTTGGCAAAAGATTTGAGCACCGAAGATTCAGCCGGTTATATCCACGGCGTTTTAGGTCGAATTGCATCTATCAAAGAGAGTCTATCGCTCTAATTTTTCTCAAGTCGAATTCCTTGATTGTCTACCCATCGGCGAAAGTAGTTCTCCTCACCTTGGCTGCCCGGCAGAAGCGCAAAGATAAGATTAAGGTTGGCAACGTCACTCTCCCGTATTGAGATAACAGCACCGCGCCAATCTCCTCGGTAGCCGGCCACTTCTTTGATGAATTGCAAAAGTAGTTCGCGCTCAGGTGATACTTCTAGAGAGCGCAACTTTAAGAGATCGTATATATGTCGAGGCGTATCGGTCGAGATTGGCTGACACTCACCTCGCAAAAGTTCGGCGGGATGTACTGAGAGAATCTCTGCAATCAGCGACATCGTCTCAACGCTCAGTGAGCGATCGCCGCGTTCATAGGAGCCCAGAGTGATCGCCTTGATCTGACCTCGACTGCGCTGTGCGAACTCCCTTAAGCTCCATCCCTTGTCCCGTCGAATCGCCCTGATTCGTGCGCCAACTGTCGATGGGCTCTGACCTGTCATCGGGCGATCGTAGGGAGCAACGCGCCAGCGCTCTCGAAGATATCCACAGCTTCACGGGGAGAGTGGTAACCTTCGGGCGCATCCTTTAAGACCCGTCCTGCGAGGCGGGGAAGGAGATTTACATGAGTTCAGTCCTGCCTGCACCAGATATGGCGCGTGCTCTTTCTCGCATCGCCCATGAAATTTGCGAACGTAACAATGGATCGCAATCGATCACACTTCTAGGAATTCCTACCCGCGGCGCACATCTTGCTCGCCGCCTTGCCGCCCTCATTGAAACTATTGAAGGTCAGCCTGTTCAGGTTGGAACAATTGATACCACCTTATTTAGGGATGACCTTCGCATGAAAGCTCCGCGCGCTCTCATGCCAACCTCGATTCCATCTTTGGGAATTGAGAACCGGACAGTTGTTCTTGTCGATGATGTCCTCTTCTCCGGGCGAACGATCCGCGCAGCACTTGATGCCCTGGGAGATATCGGACGCCCAGCGAAAGTTCAGCTCGCCGTCCTCATCGACCGCGGACACCGAGAACTGCCGATTCGCGCAGATTTTGTTGGCAAAAACATTCCGACTGCAATCGCTCAATCAGTCAAGGTTCTCCTGACTGAGACAGATGGCATCGATGATGTTCAGATCTCTTCGGAGGAGGGCAAGTGAAGCACTTACTATCTATCGCAGATCTCTCCCGTGAAGAAGCAATCTCTGTTCTGGACACAGCAATGCATATGGCTAAAGCCAGCGATACTCCCATGAAGAAGCTACCTACCCTGCGCGGTCGCACAATCGTCAATCTCTTCGCAGAGGATTCAACCCGCACTCGCATCTCATTTGAGGCAGCCGCTAAGAGACTCTCGGCCGACGTTATTAACTTCTCGGCTAAGGGATCAAGTGTCAGCAAAGGGGAGTCACTTAAAGATACCGCCCAGACGTTGCAAGCCATGGGCGCTGATGCGGTCATCATTAGGCATGGAGCATCAGGTGCACCAGCGCGTCTGGCAGATTGTCAGTGGATGTCAGGTGCTGTCATTAACGCCGGAGATGGAACCCACGAACATCCAAGCCAAGCCTTGCTTGATGCATTCACGATTAGAAAACATTTAGGACAAGGACGAGAAGATCTACAAGGGATTCGTATCGCAATTGTTGGCGATGTTCTTCACTCTCGGGTTGCACGATCGAATGTCCTTCTTCTGACCAAACTCGGCGCCCACGTCACTCTCGTTGCACCTCCGACGCTCCTTCCTGTCGGTGTCGAGAGCTGGCCAGTCTCGGTCGCCTATGATTTTGATGCAGTTCTTGAGAGCGTAGACGTTGTGATGATGCTTCGCGTTCAACTCGAACGTATGAGTGAGCTCTTCTTTCCTAATGCACGTGAGTATTCACGCTACTTTGGCCTCAACTCTGCACGATTGAAGAAGTTGCATCCTGGCGCGATTGTGATGCACCCAGGTCCCATGAATAGAGGGCTTGAGATCACCGCCGAAAGCGCAGATAGCGCGCGTTCGGTAATCATCGAACAGGTAACAAATGGCGTAAGCGTACGCATGGCAATTCTCTACCTTCTCCTTGCCGGCGATACCTCGATTGAAGCGGGTGCATAAATGAGTACTGAGATGAAGAGAACAATCATCAGCGGAGGAACACTGGCTGATGGAACTCTGCGGGATATTCTGATTGAAGATGGTGTCATCACAGGAGTCGGTGAAAAACTCAATGCCGCGGATGCGCATGTAATCAATGCGCAAGGCATGATTGTTATGGCAGGACTTGTAGATCTGCATACCCATCTACGCGAACCTGGTCGTGAAGATTCAGAGACTGTCCTCTCTGGTTCACGTGCAGGAGTTAAGGGTGGTTATGTTGCCCTTTCTGCGATGGCAAATACATCACCAGTTGCCGATACCGCGGGTGTCGTGGAGCAAGTTTTCCGATTAGGAGAGAGTGCTG
>WLGP01000029.1 GCA_009703165.1 Actinomycetota bacterium
AGCTCAAGCAAGGCGACATCTCTCAAGGATGTCGCATCGCTCAGAGATCTAGCGCTATCGATCAAAGATGAAACTTCCTCGACTGTGAGCGCCTTGGGAAGTTTGCGAGCAACTGTATGTGATGTGATCTCACCTGTAGGTAGATTGATTGAGAACTCTCGTGCGCAGTAGATAAGAAAGGATTTCACCGCCGAATTTGTCCGGTTAATGCTGCTTAGCGCCAGCGACCTATCCCCCAGCCAGACTTCAAAGTCAACGAGTGTTGCTGGCCCAATATCTTCGAGGCTAACTTTCTTTACATCGAGAAATTCCAGAAAGTATGAAAGGTCGCGTCCGTAGGATTTAAGTGAATTCTCTGCCAGCCCACGTTCAATACGTAGATGATCTAAAAATGTTACTCGTGCAGAATGTGGATCGACCTTAGTAGCCATGAGCTTGGGCGACAGCTGGGTACATGATCTCTCCGTTGTGCACATTTAACCCTGCAGCTAGGGCCTTATCCATAGCAACAGCGGCCTCCCAGCCATGGTTTGCAATCGCTAGTGCGTAAGGCAAGGTCGCATTGGTGAGTGCATAGGTTGATGCAACGGGAACTGCTCCTGGCATATTCGCAACGCAGTAGAAAATCGATTGATGTACCTGGAATGTTGGCTCTGCATGGGTTGTAGGACGTGAATCTTCAAAGCATCCACCCTGATCGATAGCGATATCGACAAGAACAGATCCCGGTTTCATCTGCGCAACCTGGGCGTTACTGACCAACTTCGGTGCCTTTGCACCATGGACTAGAACTGCGCCCACAACTAAATCAGCGCTCTTTACCTCGCGGTCTACAGCGTGGAATGAAGATGCAAGAGTCTTAATGCGACCACCATAGATGGTGTCGATATAGGCAAGGCGAGGAAGTGAGCGATCAACGATTGTCACATCTGCTCCCATGCCCATCGCAACAACTGCTGCGTTGAGGCCTGCAACGCCGCCACCAATGACAAGAACCTTTGCTGGTGCAACTCCTGGAACGCCACCCATCAATACACCGCGGCCACCATGTGGCTTCTGAAGCGCTGTTGCACCAACTTGAGCGGCAAGACGTCCTGCGACCTCTGACATTGGCGCAAGTAACGGCAGAGTTCCATTTAACTCAACAGTTTCGTAGGCAATAGCAGTTGTCTTTGCAGCAATCAGCGCATCCGTGCATGGCTTAGATGCCGCCAAATGTAGATAGGTAAAGAGGATCTGACCCTTACGTAGGCGTGGGTACTCAACCTCGATCGGCTCTTTAACCTTCAAAATCATCTCACTTGTTGCCCAGATCTTCTCGACATCGGGCTCAATTGTCGCCCCTGCCGCGATGTAATCAGCATCTGTGAGAGATGAACCAAGCCCGGCACCTTGCTCAATAACAACCTTGTGTCCTGCGCGAACAAGTTCTGCAGCACCTTCTGGCGTTAATGCAACGCGGGATTCGTGAACCTTAATCTCTTTTGGAACTCCGATTAACACTTATCTACCTTTCGATGCAATTGCTGCTGCAATAAGACCAGAGAAGAGTGGGTGTGGACGCGTTGGACGCGAACGAAGTTCAGGATGTGCCTGTGTACCCACGTAATAAGGATGTACCTCTTTAGGCAATTCTACAAACTCGACAAGATCGAGTTCGCGATTGATCCCCGAAAATACGAGTCCTGCATCTGTAAGTTTTGTACGGTAATCGTTATTAACCTCGTAGCGATGGCGATGGCGTTCTTCAATAGAAGAAGATCCGTAAACTCCAGCAACGATAGAGCCAGCGGCCAGATCAGCTTTGTAGAGGCCAAGGCGCATTGTTCCGCCCATATCCGCCTCTCCAGCAACGATCTCTTCTTGGCCAGCCATCGTTGCAATAACGTGGGTTCCCTTATCTGGATCAAATTCAGCAGAGTTTGCATCTTTAATCCCGGCCAAATTGCGGGCTGCTTCAATTACCATGCATTGCAAACCAAGACAGAGCCCAAGAGTTGGAATCTTATGTTCGCGTGCGTACTTGAGTGCGCCTAACTTTCCTTCAATACCTCGAACTCCAAAACCACCAGGAACACATATTGCATCGACGGAACTCAAGACCGCTGCAGCTCCTTCCGGAGTTTCACACTCATCACTGGGTACCCAAACCAATTCGACCTTTGCATTATTTGCAAAACCACCTGCACGTAACGCTTCAGAGACTGAGAGATATGCATCTGGGAGATCGATGTACTTTCCAACCAGAGCCACCTTGATGTGATGAGCAGGATGATGAACTTTCTTTAAGAGATCATCCCATTCGCCCCAGACCACATCGTGTCCCCCAAGGCTGAGGCGACGAACTACATAGGCATCGAGGCCTTCACTAAAGAGAACCTTCGGAATGTCATAGATGCTTGGAGCGTCAACTGCTGCGACAACTGCCTCAGAGTCAACGTCACACATCAAGGAAATCTTCTTCTTAATTGAATCAGGGATCACGCGGTCTGAACGGAGCACAACCGCATCTGGTGCGATACCGATACTGCGAAGTGCTGCAACGCTATGTTGAGTTGGCTTTGTCTTGAGCTCACCTGATGGACCAATATATGGAACGAGTGAGATATGTAGATAGAAGACGTTGTCACGACCTACTTCTTGGCGAAGCTGACGTGCTGCCTCAAGAAATGGCTGAGATTCAATATCACCGACTGTTCCACCAATTTCAGTAATCACTACATCGATATCTGGCGCCTGCATTGCAAGAATGCGCTCTTTAATCTCATTTGTAATATGTGGAATAACTTGGACAGTCTCGCCTAAATACTCACCACGACGTTCGCGTGAAATTACCCGTGAATAGACCTGGCCTGTAGTCACATTTGCAGAACCTTCAAGATTGCGATCGAGGAAGCGTTCATAGTGGCCGATATCTAAATCGGTCTCTGCGCCATCATCGGTAACGAAGACTTCACCGTGTTGGAAGGGATTCATCGTCCCTGGGTCAACGTTGAGATATGGGTCGAGTTTCTGCATTGTGACGCGAATTCCGCGGGAGACTAAGAGTCTTCCTAGACTTGATGCTGTGAGTCCCTTGCCTAAACTTGAGGCGACTCCCCCGGTTACAAAAATATGCTTAGTCACATGTGCTTGGCCCATGGGAGTCAAACCTATCAGCGTTTTAGCCGCTAGAGAGCCCGCATCGCTAGGAGTTCGCCTGCGTGTTCTTGAGCGCTCACCGATTCATCGAGCCCGGCGAGCATTCGTGCGATCTCCGTCACCCTGGCCTGGTCATCGAGCTGGCTGACTCCTGATTGGACGATCTGGCCATCGCTATCTTTTGCCACAACAAAGTGGCGATCTGCCCACGCGGCAACTTGCGGTAAGTGCGTTACGACAATTACTTGTGCATGCTTTGAGAGAGCATGTAAACGTCTGCCTACTTCAATTGCGGCCTTTCCACCAACTCCGGCATCTACTTCGTCAAAGATATATGTGCCAACTGGCGCACTTGCTGCGATCACAACTTCAAGTGCCAACATGATGCGTGACATTTCGCCACCTGATGCACCTTTGCCAAGTGCAACCTTCGGTCCATCCTTATGGGCCTGTATCGACATCACGATTTCATCGCAACCAGTTGCAGTGAAATCACTCTCCTTAAGAGAGCCCTCATAATCTGGAGAGAGTACATCTGCATAGAAACGTGTGTGCGGCATCGATAAACCTGCGAGCTCTTGTGTAACTAGCGCGCCGAGGCTCTCTGCTGCAGTGATACGTGCAGCGGTAACTCTCTTGGCGCTCGATAAGAGCTCACCTTTAATTGCTTTAAGTTCTGACTCCATCTCGGTGATGCGATCCTGACCACCCTGAAGATCTGCAATCGTCTCTTTAGCGCTCTTCACACGTTGGGCAATCTCTGCCATCTCGTCATCGATACTGCCAGATCCTCCCCACTTCTTTACAAAGGCGACAAGGGATGATTTACGTTCTTGTAAGAAATCAAGGCGCGCAGGATCTGCATCAAGGGATGCCATATATGACGTCAGCGAGGCGTGTGCATCATCAATCAGGAAGAAGGCTTCTGCGACGTGAGATGCAATCTCATCAAGGCCACTATCTTTACCCTTCGCCGCCTCTAGAAACTTACGCGCTTGACCCAGAACTGTGAGCACTCCGGCATCTTCCTCGCCAATGGCTGCAGCAGATCCAGAGGCTGCTATGCGAAGATCTTCAACGCTGCCTAACTTTCGGATCTCATCTTCTACTGCGGCAAATTCATTGCGAGTTGGTTTCAGCGTTGCCCACTGCTTTGTCAGCTGCTCAAGTTCGGCGATCTGTGTATCTCGCGCTGAAAGATTTGAGATCAATGATTTGAGTTTTGCCTTTACCTCGTTATAGGAGGCAAATACTTGGCCATACTTTTCAAGTTCAGTGGCTAGAGATTGACCTGCGAAGAGATCGAGAAGTTCTCGTTGGCGAACGGGCTTAACAATCTGAGTATTAGCCGACTGTCCGTGGATCGCAATCAATGGCTCGGTAATCTCACCCAGAGTTGAGGCGTTGACTGTTGCTCCCGATGCGGTCGCTTTACTCTTTCCATCACTGGTTACTGAGCGCGTAAGAATGAGAGAACCATCTTCAACTAAGCCGCCGCGATCATGAATCTGCGAAACGATAGATGAGGGAATCGAGAAGGTTGCAGAGGTAACCAACCGCTCACTTCCGTGGCGAACAAGAGAGCTATCTGATTTAGAACCCAGTAGAAGTGAGAGCGCTGTAAGGATCATCGTCTTTCCGGCACCTGTCTCACCGGTGAGCACGTTAAGTCCCTTACTCAACTCAAGCGAGCTCGAATCAATAATGCCGAGATTACGGATTGATATCTCTTCTAGATAGGAGCGTTCACTCACCGCGCCAGCCCTCTACCGGTAATTTGAATTTTGCAACAAGACGATCGGTAAAGAGAGTTGGCTGAACGTGTGCCAGATGAACCACAGAAGAATCACCAGTAATTGAGACGCGATCACCCTGCATCAATGAAAACTCGCGGAGCGCATCTGCTGAAAGGGTTGCCTTACTTGATTCAATCTCAACAACAATTTCGGATTGCGGTGAGATCACCATTGGACGCGAGAAGAGAGCGTGGGCGCTGATCGGAAGAAGTACAACTGCATCAAGATTGGGCCACAAAATTGGGCCACCTGCAGAGAATGCATAGGCTGTAGAACCAGTTGGTGTTGCTGCAATGAGACCATCACAACCCCAACGTGAGAGCGGTCTGCGATCTACCTGCACCAAGAGTTCAACCATTGTGCTCTCAGTACGTTCGATCGTTACCTCATTAAGTGACCAACCGCGCGAGATCTCTTGACCGTTACGTTCAACTGAATAGGCAAGGAGCATGCGAGGATCTGTTGCATAACTCTTCGCTGCAACACTTGCTGCTACAGATTCGAGAGAGAGTTTCTCAACCTCTGCCATAAATCCAACATGTCCAAGGTTGACGCCTAATAAAGGAATATTGCGGGGACGTGCGATCTCTGCGCCGCGAAGAATGGTGCCATCGCCGCCTAGAACAATGACGATCTCAGATTCAGGAAGATCTTCCATACTTGTGCGAGATAGTCCTGCGATATCGACAGCAGATGCAGTTGATAGCTCAAAACCTTCTTTGGCCAACAGGGCCACAAGGCTCTTTGCGGCAGTAACTGCCTCTTCACGAGTTGCATTGATTACGAGAATCGCCTTACGTGTACTCATTACGCTGGTCCCATCTCAATTGCGCGATCGAGTGCTGCTTCATCGATCGCCGGTGCTCCTCGGCGCAACCATAAGAAGTACTCAACATTTCCAGCAGGCCCTGGAAGTGGACTTGCAGCGATCCCCATAGTTCCAAGACCAACATCGTATGCCGACTGTGCGACATCTAAGACAGCCGAGCGGCGTAGCCCTGGATCACGGACAACTCCGCCTGCACCTAAACGTTCACGTCCAACTTCAAATTGAGGTTTGACCATTAAAAGATAATCGGCAGATGCCTTAGAAACAGCGGCAAGTGCAGGAAGAACGAGTGAGAGCGAGATGAAAGAGAGATCTGCGACAACGATCTCAACCTCTTCACCGACCATATCCCCCGTTAAATGGCGGATATTGGTGCGATCAAGAACAACAACACGCTCATCTTGGCGAAGTTCCCATGCGAGTTGGCCGTAACCGACATCTACTGCGATGACTTTCTTTGCATCTGCACGGAGAAGAACATCGGTAAAGCCACCAGTGGAAGCGCCAGCATCGAGACAGACCTTTCCAGCGATAACGACATCTGAGAAGACCTCAAGAGCGCCGGCCAACTTGTGACCACCGCGAGAGACAAAGTCATCTCGCTTTCCGGCCAAGACGATCGATGTCTCTGCATCAACTTGAGTCGCAGGCTTTGTGGCAGGAATTCCATTGACGAGAACAGAACGAGACTCGATTAAATCTGCAGCCTGTTCGCGCGAGCGTGCCAATTCACGTCGCACCAGCTCTGCATCTAATCGAGTCTTCATCTATTTACGCCTACTCCTTAAACAACGCTCTCCCTAGAGACCGTCGATAGTGGAGAGAGCCTCCTGCAACTTTCCGTGGAGGGCTTCAAAGCGAGCAGAGTGTTCGCTCAGATCACTTGAATCGATATCGTTGAGTTCAACCTTGACCTCGTCAACGAGTGTGAGTTCGTCTGCGCTGGCCTGCTCCTGGTTCTGTGAAGAGTTCTCAAAGCTCACTTCTTCACTCCGCTCTTCTTGGCTGCTGACTTCTTCGCTGCTGGCTTCTTAGTCGGTGCTTTCTTTGCTGTCGACTTCTTTGGAGCCGCCTTCTTAACTGGCGCTGACTTTTTAATTGGCGCTGACTTTCTAATTGGCGCAATCGCATCCACGCGCGCGACTAACCGATCAAACTCTTCACGCTTAACAAAGCCGAGCTTCAAAGCGGCAGCCTCAACCTCTTCATGGATCTTGGTCTTGAGAGAATCTGCGCTCTCGCGTGCCCATGAGTTGATTGCTGCTGCTACTTCTTGAGGAGTCTTCTCTCCATCTGAAAGTTTGGTGAGGTAGGTCTTGAGTGATCCAAGAAGATCGGTTGTCATCGATGAGCCTTTCTAGCCAAAGAACCGATGGCGAAGACCACCGGTTACTACTGTCCTAGAGTATCTATAGACGCGCTATCTCTGCTGCCTCAACCTGCCAACGGCTTGCAACGCCTGTGGGAGCTGACCAGAAACGCCTATGAATCGAGCCGGTGATCTCGACCCACTCGCCCTCTTTCAATGAGAGAGCGCTCCTGCGCATCTTGGAACTCCATGCTGCAATATCCAATGTATCTACGCCGCCTCGTTCGGCGCGCGTGACAATCAGGCGAAATTCGACGACCTTATCCCCGCTCGGCAACTCTTTCTCAATTGCGCTGGCTGATACTCGCCCACGTAAGAGGAGATCGTTAAGTGAGTAATCGACTTGAGTATCTTCCTGCTTCTCTGCAACTTTTCCAGCCATCATAAACCTCTTCTCTCAACGGTAGAGATTTTCTACACACTAATTGAGGACGGGATCATCTCTGTCACAACTGACAGATTTCTCCCTATGAGTATTGGGTGTGGATAGTTTACTTAGTTCTGCGAACGTTCGAAGGCGTCGGTCATCTCATCTTCATCGAGCTCTGCGCATGCGGCAAACCATTGGCGCGCCTCATCGCTACGACCGGCACTTGCTAGGGCATCAGCGTATGCATAGTGAAGGCGAACCGACCATGGCTCATTCTTTACCTTAAGTTCTTTACAAGTCAGAGTGATGACGGCAGCATCGAATTCGCCGAGATCTCGCCGGGCACCTGATGCAACGATTCGCATCTCAATCTCTTCAGCTTTAGCAAGGCGTGAAACCTCTGGAGATCCTGCGAGAGCAAGGGCCTTGAGCGGCTTACCAAGACCTCTCTCGCAATCTGCCATTACTGGCCACATCGTTACATCGCCTGAAATTCGATGTGCTGCACGCAGCTCTTTAAGTGCAATTTCATAATGTCCCGCGCGATATGCGGCATAGCCTGCACTCTCGCGCACAACAGCCAAGCGACCAGCGTGATGGGCAGCAGCAACGCCATGCTTATGTGCAAGCTCTGCATCAACATCCATATAGAGATTGATGCATGCTAAATGGCGCGCAACAACTTTTGCATTCTCTGCGGAGAGACTTAATAGCTCTGCGCGAACGCTCTTTTCAAGTTCTTCACCAGTAATATCATCAGGAATATCTGGTTCAAAGATTCGTGGACGCACACGCGAAGGATCGCGATCTACTGGAGCTGGTCTAAAGCCGCGTGGATCACTGGCATCGCGACCTTCGCGGAAATCGCGGGTCGCACCAGGACGATCGATTCTTCCACCGCGACCTGGTCGTGAATCAGAAGATGGACGACCTGATGAAGATGGACGACCTGATGAAGATGGACGACCTGATGAAGATGGACGACCTGATGAAGATGGACGACCTGATGAAGATGGACGACCTGAACTCCGTGAATCTCTCTCTTCGCTCATA
>WLGP01000003.1 GCA_009703165.1 Actinomycetota bacterium
AGGATTGAGCAGATTACTTCAGATCGGTAAAGATACTGAGCACGCTAAAGAGTGTGCTCGGTGGGAGCATCTAGATAGTAAGTGCGAGCGATCTGCTGAGATTGAAAAAGCTACGCAGACCACAACAAGTGTTCTCACGGTAGCTAAGAGTTCAACGATTGCAGCCCAGATTCGAGAGTGTGCCTATAGCGCTCTCGAACTTCTTGAGATGGATTAAGAAGAGATCTTCTTTGTACGAACTCGCGCCCGTTTTTCTCGGGTAGGAGCAGGCGCTTCGCTCTTTTCGCGAACTGGAGCAGCCTTACGTGGCTTATCCATGCGACCGGTTGAACCTGCAGGAATTTTCATCATCGCATAGAGATGCTCTGATGATGAGTATGTCTCAACGGGTTCAGGTAGACCAAGGTGAAGAGCCATATCGATCATCTTCCAGC
Organism: Actinomycetota bacterium; assembly: GCA_009703165.1. Classification (GTDB taxonomy): domain Bacteria; phylum Actinomycetota; class Actinomycetes; order Nanopelagicales; family Nanopelagicaceae; genus Planktophila. The sequence continues at coordinate 435 of WLGP01000003.1, forward strand.
GAGCTAACTCATCCCAATCCACAAATGTCAGCGCAATGCCGTGAGCTCCTGCGCGCGCAGTACGACCAATTCTATGTACGTAGGTCTTCTCATCTTCTGGGCACTGATAGTTAATGACGTGTGTAATGCCATCGATATCAATACCTCGAGCTGCAACATCGGTTGCGATCAGCACATCTGATTTGCCGCCCTTGAAATCATTGAGCGCTTTTTCGCGCGCAGCCTGTCCCATATCGCCATGCAGTGTTGCAGCTCTAAAGCCACGTTCAATTAAATCATCTGACGTTTTCTGGCAGGCGCGCTTGGTACGGCAGAAGACGATGGTTGGACCGCGACCATCTGCCTGCAAGATGCGAGCAAGCATCTCAATCTTATCCATTGCATGGGCACGAACAACGTGCTGCTCAATACGCGATACGACATTTCCTTCATCTTGAGAATCTTGAGTACGGATATGTACAGGCTGATTCATAAATTTACGCGCAAGAGCGATGATGTCTCCAGGCATAGTCGCTGAGAAGAGCATTGTCTGAGTGCGATTTGGAGTGCTGGCAAAGATTTTCTCTACATCCGGCAAGAACCCAAGGTCGAGCATCTCATCGGCTTCATCGAGAACTACACGCGTGACACTGGCTAGCTTTACCTGTCCTTGGCGATAGAGATCAAGTAAACGTCCTGGTGTACCAACGATGATCTCAACGCCCTTCTGTAGCGCTTCAATCTGTGGCTCAAAGGCGCGTCCGCCGTAAACAGCTAAGACGCGAATCTTTCTGCTCTGAGTGATCTCTTCTAGATCTTTTGTTACTTGAACGCAGAGTTCGCGCGTTGGAACTACAACCAATACCTGAGGTGAATCCTGGTATTCAAAGCTCTTCCACTCTTCATCTTCTGGAGCGATGACACGATCTACAAGAGGGATACCAAATGCAAGTGTCTTACCTGTTCCGGTCTTTGCTTGTCCGATTACATCGCCATCTGCCAGAGCGATGGAGAGAACTTGCTCTTGAATCGGGAAGGGAGCGGTGTACCCATGTTCGTTGAGAGCAGCAATAGTCTCTTTACGAAGTGGTAGATCGGCAAATGTCAGAGTCACTTACAGCGCGCCAAAACCGACGCGACGTTCGGTCGGTTGGCCAATCTCCACATAACCAATACGAGCTGCAGGAACAACGATCTCGTGTCCGCGTATATCGGTAAGGGTCAAAGGTGAGTTATCAGCCAGAGCTTGGGCGACAGCCTTCTTAATATCGGCTGGGCTTAATTCGCACTCAAAAGCTAATTCACTAGAGATATCTGCAACAGCAATTCTGACGAGAGCTGCCTGAGAGCCCTCTGATTTCTTTGTACTCATGGTTACATCCTAGGTGCAAGTGGCACTTGACTGCTATTCGGTGCGGGGAAAGCCCGAAATTCCACGCCACATCAAGTTCTCAACGAGATCAACCGCCTGCTGGCGAGTGAGTTTGCTATCGCGTTCAAGCCAGTGGCGTGCAGTTACTTGTGCATATCCAATCAAACCTACGCCGAGCAACATTGCAACTTCACGAGGAAGACCTGTGTCATTTGAGATGACGGCGCTGACAGCTGCGGCGCAGTCATATGTCATGCGATTAAGGCGTTCACGTACTTGTGGTTCAACGCTCATATCGCTTTCAAAGAGAAGGCGAAAAGCTTCGCCCTCTTTCTCAATAAATTCAAAGTAGGCAACAACAGTTGCTCGTACGCGTTTGGCGTTATCGGGCGTTGATGAAATCGCCTTCTGGATTTCAAAGACGAGTGAATCGATATGTAGATCAAGAACGGCAAGATAGAGATCGAGCTTTGATGGAAAGTGCTGATAGAGAACAGGCTTACTAACTCCAGCGCGATCGGCGATTTCATCCATTGCTGCTGAGTGGTATCCAGCTGCAGTAAAGACCTCAAGGGCGGCAGCGAGCAAGATTGCTCGGCGCTCATCGCGAGGAAGGCGAGCCTTATCGCCAATCGTTTGCTTATCGGTTGTGCTCATTGTCCTAATCGTAGACGCAAAGTGGCACGCTTTCATAGTCTGAGGCAGAATTACCAATTATGAAGACACCTCCTCTCGTATCTCCTGGCCCAGCTCTGACCGTTGATGAGGTGCGCAGATATAGCCGCCACCTGATCATTCCCGATGTGGCCATGGCAGGACAGCAACGATTGATGAATGCAAAGGTGCTCTGTGTTGGAGCAGGTGGTCTTGGATCACCAGCGCTTATGTATCTAGCAGCTGCCGGTGTTGGAACAATTGGAATTGTCGAATTTGATACTGTCGATGAATCTAATCTGCAACGCCAAATCATTCATGGCCAATCAGATATCGGTAAGAGCAAGGCGCAATCTGCCAAAGAGAAGATTCTCGAAATCAATCCATACGTCAACGTGATTACACATGAGCTCCGCCTCGATGTCGATAACGTGATGGATATCTTTGCTCAGTACGACATTATTGTTGACGGTACAGATAACTTTGCAACACGCTATTTAGTTAATGATGCGTGCGTACTTCTCAAGAAACCATATGTCTGGGGCTCTATCTATCGCTTTGATGGACAGGCAAGTGTCTTCTGGGCGGAGTACGGTCCATGTTATCGGTGCCTCTACCCAGAACCACCACCACCAGGAATGGTTCCATCATGTGCTGAAGGTGGAGTGCTCGGAGTTCTCTGCGCAACAATCGGCTCAATTCAAACAACTGAAGCGATCAAGGTAATTACCGGTGTCGGTGAGCCGTTGATCGGCGAGCTGATGATCTATGACGCACTTGAGATGAACTTTAGAAAGGTGAAGATCCGTAAGGATCCGAACTGCCCATTGTGTTCTGCCAATGCCACACAGAAAGCCCTTCTTCCTGACTATGAAGCATTCTGTGGAGTGCTCTCATCGCAGGCGCAAGAAGCGGTAACCGATTCCACCATTTCAGTGACCGACCTCAAGGCAAAGATTGATAAGGGCGATGACTTCTATCTCGTCGATGTTCGGGAACCGAGCGAATTTGAAATTGTTCGAATTCCTGGCTCGCATTTGATTCCAAAACAAGGCTTTATCGATGGAACCGCGCTAGCTGGTCTGCCACAAGATAAGCCGATCATTCTCCACTGCAAGAGTGGAGTTCGTTCTGCAGAGTGCCTTGCAATCATTAAAGGTGCAGGATTTAAGGATGCATCGCATGTCTCAGGTGGAGTTATCGCTTGGGCGAAGCAGATCGATACATCTCTTCCGGTCTATTGATGGGTAAGGATTACACGGGAGCTCGCATCCTCTTAGTCCATGCACACCCTGATGATGAGACGATCAATAACGGTGCAACCATGGCGATGTATGCAGCCCTTGGCGCACACGTCACCTTGGTTACATGCACGCGCGGTGAAGAAGGCGAAGTTTTAGTCCCTGAGTTAGCGCACTTGGCATCCACCCATGAAGATGGATTGGGTAAACATCGCGAAGGTGAACTTGCCGATGCGATGGCAGCACTAGGAATCGAAGATTTTCGATTCCTTGGCGCACCTCATGCGATCTTTCGCGATAGCGGAATGATGGGTACAGAACCAAATGAACGCCCAGATGTCTTCTGGCAGGCAGATTTAGATAACACAACGGGCCATCTCGTTGAGATTATTGAGGAGATCAAACCTCACGTACTTATTACCTACGATGAAATTGGTGGGTACGGCCACCCAGATCACATTCAAGCCCATCGCGTAGCGATGGAGGCGGCAAAGCGAGCAGAGTGGAAGATTCCAAAGATTTACTGGAACACCATGCCTAAATCAGTTATTGCAGATGGCATGGAGAAGATGAAGGCTCTTGGTTCTGATTTCTTTGGAGCAGAGAGCGTTGATGATCTTCCATTTGCTAAAGATGATGAAGTTGTCACAACTCTTGTCGATGGAAATGCATATGTACAGGCAAAGATGGATGCGATGGCTGCACATAGAACTCAAATTTCACTTGACGGTCCATTCTTTGCTCTCTCCAACAACGTCGGATTGCAAGTCTGGGGAAATGAGTACTACACATTGGTTCACGGAGTGCCGGCAGCTCCATTTGATGACAATGGTCGAGAGACTGATCTACTTGCCGGAGTTGATTTCTAAGTGAGATATCTCTTCTCCTTTATTGTCGGAGGTCTTACTGCTGCAGGCGGTGTATTTCTCCATCTCTCATATCCACCAGCAGGGCTAATCCTGGCTCTGGCCGGATCGGCTGCAACCTTCTGGTCTATCGGAAGGCATTACGGAAAACGTCGATTCAAGATGGCGGCTCTGGCAGGTTGGCTAGTTGTTATCAATGATGCGACAACATTTGGAGCTGGGGGAGAACTCTTAGTTCAAGGAGATCGCGCAGGCTTAACATTTCTTGCTAGCGCCGCCTCGATCGTTATTCTCTCTATCTTTCTTCCAGTAAGAGATTAACTCCAGCTCTGGCCATCTGCGCCATCTTTGATCTGTAAGCCACTTTCTTCTAAGAGGGTGCGAAGGCGATCACTTTCTGCAAAATTCTTCTCAGATCGAGCCTTTGCTCGCTGCTCTAAGAGGTCGCTCTGCTCTTGCGTGAGTTCTCTGACAATTGGTGGGCGCGATAGATCTAGTCCAAGAATCTGATCTGCGGCAAGGAAAATCTCTGACTTTTCCTGCGCAGAATAATCGCTGCTCTTTTCAATAGCCCGCAGCCGTTGCAGGGCACGGGGTGTATCTAAGTCAGCATAGATTGCATCGATAAATTCCTGATCCATCTTCGGTTCTGTTTTGCTTGCCCCAGCGCTGACTAATCCACGCCATCTCTTGATTGTGCTGTGAGCTGCTTCAAGAGATGCCCAGGTCAGATCCATCTGCGAGCGATAGCGATTTTCCAAGAAAGATAGGCGCGCTGCGAGTGGATCAATCTCTCGATCGATGATGTCTTGCAGCAGAACTACATTGCCCGCACTCTTTGACATCTTGCGCCCCTCAAAGAGGAGATGCTCTCCATGCACCCAATGAGTTACTACCTCTGTGCCGGTTAAGGAATTAGATTGTGCGCGCTCATTTTCATGGTGTGGGAAACGCAGATCGATTCCTCCAACATGAAGGTCGATAACTTCTCCTAAGTACTCTAACGACATCGCGCTGCACTCGATATGCCATCCGGGATAACCAGGGCCCCATGGCGTATCCCAAATCATCTCTGTGCGATCTCGCGCTAATTTCCATAGCGCCCAATCGGCATGAAATTTCTTAGCCCCATCTTCTACGTACTCGTAGCGATGGCCAGGCTTGAGGGCATCGAGTCGATTGCCGCTGATTGCTCCATAGCTGGGAAATGATTGGGCATCAAAGTAAACATTTCCATCTGCTGCAACGTAGGCAAAACCTTCTGCAATGAGTTTTTCTATCGAAGCAATCATCAGATCAATATTTTCACTGGCGCGTGGGTATGAACTAGCTGAGGTGATGTTAAGTCGATTCAAATCATGATGGAAACGATCTTCGTATTTGCGTGCGATAGCAAAGGGATCGAGTGATTCGCTCTTTGATTGGGCTAAGACTTTATCCTCGAGATCATTGGCCATATGCCCTACATCGGTAATATTTTGAATCAATGTGACTGCAAGCCCGGAATGCGTGGCTGCTCGCCAGATGAGGTCTGAAAGGAGAAAGGTTCGCAAATTTCCAACGTGAGCATCGCGATATACGGTAGGTCCACAGCAGTAGACCTTTAACTCTGAGCCACGACCGGAGACGGGAAGTAGTTCTCGGTGGCGAGTTTCGTAGAGCTTTAACACGCGCACTCCGAAGACTCTTGCCGCTCAATAAAGCTATATGTGTGGTGCACACGGAAGCCAAGCTTTTCATAGAGCGCTTGGGCGGCGGCATTACTCTGATCGAGCTGAAGAGAGATTTTATCTGCGCCATTGTCGAGAGAAATATTTGAAGCTGCCTGCATCACTAACTCTGCAAGACCGAGTCGTCTATAGGAGCCATCGACAAAGAGACGAGTAAGAATTGACCACGAGCCAAGAACGGCAAGCCTTGCAGTGGCTACGACTTTTCCATCCATTCGTAGTGAGATGTAATGGGCAGGATAAGCGCGCATGATTGGTTCGAGAATTTCATCACCATGAAGGGCTAGGAATTCTGGGGTTGGAATAGATTCGCAGCGCAGCTCCACATTCTTCACATTAAGTGTTGGTGTGAGGTCGAATCTAGATTCAATATCTGAAACTAGAAATGCTGCGCCAACCTTTTCTCTCCAACCTTTATCAATCAAGTAATCCTTCAACTCTTGATACAGGGGGAGTGGACAGTGAAAGACTGCTGGCAATTGCGCCTTCGAATAAATCTCTTCAACGCGAGTGATTGCCTCTTCGATATCCAAACCTGGCTCGCCCCAAGGAGGCGAACCTTGGACGAGAACTGAATTCGCGCGATAGGTCACACCATCAGATATTCGTATCTGCCACTTGCCAAGTTCTTCGATCTTCAGTGCAGGCCAGGTTTGTGTAGATAAATTCTCGAGCTCGGCGATTCGAAGTGAGAGCGGCGCACCTTTGCCAGCGCTCTTCTTGCCTTCGACAATTGGATGCACGAGAGCAATCAATTGCGGATCAAATTCCACGACATCGCCTGACTTCTTGCGCAACGTGCTCTCTGATTCCAGGATTCCAACAAGATCGCGATAGCCGCCCTCAGGATCATGCAGGCGCAAGGTCAACCGCTGCCCAATCAGCGCTGGGTCAAGGTGATCAGAACCTGCTCTCATGGGCTCACATTAACCGTGCGATTGAGAAGGCGCATGGTTAGAATTGCCCCCATAGAGGCTTTAGCCAATTGAGTCCGCTTTCGGAGGTTGCTCGTGACATATGTGATTGCCCAGCCATGTATCGATGTGAAAGATAAGTCATGCATCGAAGAGTGCCCAGTTGATTGCATCTACGAAGGTAACCGCATGCTCTACATCCAACCTGATGAGTGCGTCGATTGCGGAGCGTGCGAACCAGTCTGTCCAGTAGAGGCTATCTACTACGAGGATGACGTTCCGGGCGAGTGGAAAGAATTTCCTAAGATTAATACTGAGTTCTTTGTTGAACTTGGTTCACCAGGTGGAGCTGCAAAGGTCGGTCTGACAGATCACGACCATGCAGATGTGCTCGCCGTTGAGAAAAAAACTTCCTGATTTCCCCTGGGATGCACTTGCTCCATATGGAGTAAAGGCGCGAAAGCACCCAGGAGGGATGATCGATCTCTCGCAAGGTACTCCTGTAGACCCAACCCCAGAATTTATTCAGAAGGTGTTGGCAGAGAGCGCAAATTCTCCGAGCTATCCAACAACTGCAGGTACACCTGACTTACAGGAAGCAATTCGTACCTGGGCCACAAGCCACCTTGGAATTACAGGTGAGTTCGATGTACTCCCACTTATTGGCTCTAAAGAGTTAGTTGCATGGCTGCCAACATTTTTGCAATCACAGGTAGTTCTCTATCCACGCGTTGCATATCCAACTTATCTTGTTGGCGCGATGTTGGCGCAGGCGCAAGAAATTGCAGTTGATATCGATGCAGCATCGTGGCCGAAGGCAGATCTTGCTTGGGTTAATTCACCGGCAAACCCAACGGGTCGCGTGCACACAGATGCTGAGTATCGCGCAGTGATCGACTGGTCTCGTAAGAATCACTCGGTTGTGATTTCAGATGAGTGCTATCTGGAATTTGGCGATGGCGTAACGCCTACCTCAATCTTTAATTACACCGATGGCGATAACACCAACATCCTTGCCGTGCACTCGCTATCCAAGCGTTCATCACTTGCAGGCTATCGCGCAGCCTTCATGGTCGGAGACCCTGCTCTCATCGCAGCTATTCGCGAGATTAGAAAGCATGCCGGCATGATGGTTGCCTTACCTGTGCAGAAAGCGATGACGCAAGCACTCAAAGATGATGCACATGTTGCGCAGGCGCGTGCTCGATATAACGCACGTCGTGCAACTCTCACACCCGCACTTATCGCCGCTGGTTTTCGCATCGATGATTCTGTTGCCGGCCTCTACTTATGGTGCACGCGCAATGAAGATGCATGGGCTTCCGTTGACTGGCTTGCCGAACTCGGAATTCTTGCCACACCAGGCACCTTTTATGGTCCAGATGGAGCCAGCCACATTCGTATAGCTATGACTGCCACCGATGCTGCGATTGCAGATGCAGCTTCACGCATCAATGCAGCAATCAAGGGATAACGCAATGACTGTTGGAATATTGCTTGTAGGCGGACGTGGCACTCGCTTGGGGCCAATCACCTCAGAGATTCCAAAGCCCATGCTTCCGATTGCTGGAAAACCAGTGACAGAGCATCAGATAATTGCAGCCCAACGTGCAGGAGTAACAACTTTAGTTCTTGCAACGTCATATCTCTCAGAGATATTTACTCCGTATTTTGGTGACGGTAGCAAGTGGGGGATTGATCTTCGTTATGCAGTCGAGAAAGAACCACTTGGTACTGGTGGCGCGATCGCTCATGCAGCAACACATTTAGATCAAGGATCTGCAGATGAGCCAGTTGTTATCTTTAACGGCGATGTCTTGAGCGGACATGATTTAGCAGCGCAAATTGCCTTTCATCAGAAGAAGAAGGCAGATGTCACTCTTCACCTGATTCAAGTTGAAGATGCCCGCGCCTTTGGTTGCGTGCCAACAGATGGCGATGGTCGCGTGGAAGCATTTCTTGAGAAGATGGAGAATCCTGTTACCAACTGGATTAACGCTGGCTGTTACGTCTTCTCGCGCGAGGTCATCAATGCAATTCCGAAAGAGAGAGTCGTCTCTGTCGAGCGTGAGACCTTCCCTTCCCTGATTGAAGATAAGGCAGATGTGTATGGATACAAGGAAGCTGCGTATTGGTTGGATATTGGAACACCTACAGCGCTCTTTAAGGGAACGCGCGATTATGTGGCTGGTGATTTCATCGCAGCACCAACTGCTGCTATCGATGCCACCGCGCGCATTACCGGTGGTTCATCAATCGGCGCCGGCACTGTGATCTCAGCTGGGGTTGCGATCGATAACTCAATCATCGGCGAGAATGTGGAGATCGGCCAGGGCGCACAGATCACGCGATCATTTATCGCATCCGGAAGCAAGGTCGAAGCTGATTCAGAACTTTTCGATCGATACATCTCTGCCACTGAAGATCTTCCAATTATTTTTTAACCCACATTTGTCGATTTTTTAGCGTAATTAGCCTCACATATGGTGAGAAATGACCATTTTTCAACCCTCAACCCCGCCTCGGGGAGTTGACAGGAAGGGATTACAAGCGTGTAATTCACTCCTAGCGAGCCCGAAAACCACTCTCGGTCCGGGCCCTAATGACTTGAGGAGATTAGCAAATGCCAATCCGCCCAGAAGGAACCTCTACTGGCAAGCCATCAGCCCCCACTGCTGGACCAACTATCCAACTCGCCAACGGCGAAAATATGGAACTCTCCTGGCAAGAGCGCGCACTCTGCGCTCAGACAGATCCTGAAGCTTTCTTTCCTGAGAAGGGTGGCTCTACCCGCGAAGCAAAGCGCGTATGCCTCTCATGCGATGTTCGTCAAGAGTGCCTTGAATATGCGCTGGCACATGATGAACGTTTTGGAATTTGGGGCGGACTCTCCGAACGCGAGCGTCGCCGTCTGAAGCGTCGCCCAGCGTAGGCAATGTCTCTACATCGCGTCAGCGCGATCCTCGTTGTCCATGATGGAGCAACGTGGTTACCTGAAGTCGTTGCCTCGCTAGCATCACAGACGCGGGCAATTGATCAGATAGTTGCAGTTGATACTGGATCTATAGATTCATCTGCAAAGTTACTTAAAGGCGCTCGCATTCCAGTTCTTACAATGCCGCGCGATACCGGTTTTGGTGCTGCAGTTGCATCTGCAGTTGAGAAACTTCCACCAGTATCTGCAGGTGAATGGTTATGGATTCTCCATGATGATTGCGCTCCAGATCCCAATGCTCTTGAAGCGTTACTTGCAGCAATAGAAGATCGCCCCAATGTTGTACTTGCAGGGCCAAAACTTCTTGGCTGGCACGATCGCACCCATTTACTTGAAATTGGAATTAGCATCGCAACCAACGGTGCCCGATGGACCGGTCTTGAAGAATCTGAGTATGACCAAGGACAGCACGATGGAATCGCAGATGTACTTGCTGTAAGTACCGCAGGTGCGCTGATTCGCCGAGATGTTTTTGAAGAGCTCGGTGGCTTTGATCAGAACCTAGAACTCTTCCGCGATGATGTTGATTTTGGCTGGCGAGTCCATGCTGCCGGACATGCAGCAATCGTGGTTACCGATGCGATCGCTTATCACGCACAGGCCTCGGCTACCGAGCGTCGTGATGTTGATGTGAAAGGCGCACTTCTCAAGCGCCCTCTTCTCTTAGATCGACAAAATGCCGCCTACGTCCTCTTGGCAAATGCGACATGGTGGCTACTGCCACTTCTGACTGTGCAACTCTTTGGATCAGCTCTCATCCGCGCTGCGGGATACCTCTTTGCCAAACTTCCGGGATATGCAGCAGATGAAATTTTGGCGATCGGTTCATTGGTGGTTAAACCTGGTGAACTACTCAAGGCGCGCAAAGATAGAAAAGCTACACGATTGGTATCTGCTCGAGTTGTCTCAGATTTCATTCCATCTCGCGGCCGCCAGTTAAGACTTGCATTCGATAGAGCATTTGCTGCAGTTCGCGACTTTATTCTCAAACCAACTGAGCAATCGGTACTCGATGAATCTCTCTTAGATCTTCCAACCGAGAGCGAGTTAGAGGAAGAGGATTTACTAACGCCGGTCACAACGCGAAAGTGGAGTTCACTCTTCCGTAAACCATTTGTTGTAGCCATGATCTTCCTTGTCGTTCTCACGCTGATCTGGTCGCGTAATCGCATTGGCGCAGTTTCAGGCGGAACTCTGGCTCCGTCACCATCTGGAGCCAGAGATTTATGGGAGTTCTACTTCTCACCATGGCACCAAGTCGGCCTTGGAAGTAAGAGCGCATCACCGTTATGGATTCCAGTAATCGCACTGGCATCCCTCATTACCTTGGGCAACGTCTCGGCGCTCATCTCACTATTTTTTATCGCAGCCCCTGTCTTTCTCTTTCTCTCTTCCCACCATATGGTCAAGCAGGTCAGCGACAATCGCTTCATCACCGTCTCTGCAGCCCTGCTCTATGCGATTTCACCGATTTCAATTTCGGCAATTAACTCAGGGCGCATCGGCATAGTTGTTCTCCTGATTATCGCCCCATTCCTTGTGGTGACAGCGTTGCAGTGGCGCGAGATTGAAAGCTTTAGTGTGCGAAAAATTTCTGCACTCTCTCTCCTTTTGGCACTGACCTTCTCTTTCGCTCCAACTTTCTTTATCGCTCTCTTTATCCTCACAGGCGCCGCGCTCGTCTCAGATTTCCTCGATCTTCGTCGAGATTCCAATCAGCCACTCTTTATCGCTCGCTTGATCCGACGGAGCGTTCTGCTGATCTCTCCACTTGCTCTGACCATTCCTTGGAGCCTTGAAATCATCAGCTCTCCACATAAGTTCTTCCTTGATATTGGATTGATCTCAGCAGGTGCTGGCCCAAACCTTGCCTTCATCGCTAACCCTGGTGGCGCAGGATCACTTCCATGGTGGCTCATAAGCCCAGTGCTGATTGTTCTTGCAATCGCTCTGTTCTCGATCACTCAGGCGCGTCAGGTAGCAACGATCGGTGGAGCGCTCTTATGTGTTGGAACGTTCGCTGCAACATTTACGATTACCGGCAAAGGAACAAGCACTCCTAACTATATGTATTCGGGAGTCTTTATTGCTTTGGCAACAGTTACCGCTGTCTACTCAGCCGTGTTGATGTTGGATAAGGTGCGCGAACGATTGATTTCAACCCATATCAATTATCGCCACTTCTCTGTGTCGGCTCTCGTTATTGTCTCTGCACTCTATGCAGTCACATCTACTGGCTGGATTGCAACTCAGGCAGATAAATCCCCACTGCAATCTTCACAAGGTGAAGTCTTGCCTCCCTATTTAGCGATTGAGACTCAATCAAAGACGCTCGTTCTCAGGGAGCGTTTAGTTGGCACAACTCCATCTTTGAATTACTACATTGCGCGAGGAAGTGATGTCTCCTTGGGAGATGCCGACGTAGCCCCGTCGGAAGTACCAGAGATTGCAACAGCGGTTACAGGTCTTGCCGATGGCAGCGGCATCACAAGCAGCAAGACATTTGCTAGTTATGGAATTACATACATCTTCCTGAAGGCTCCAACTCAGGGAACCTTGGTGCAGACCATTGATGGATTGGGTGGATTTACTCGCGCATCGTCAACATCTGCAGGAATCGTCTGGAAGGTATCAGGTGCGACAGGAAATCTCATTCTCACCGATGCAAGTGGAAAGACATCGCTCTTGCAACCAACATCGGTAGCAGATGAATATATGGTGACAACTCCAGGTGTTGTAACTCTGACTGAGAGTTACAGCGGAAGTTGGCACCTCGTTCAAAATGGTGAACGCCTGACTCGCATCAAGAGCGAACTCTCGCTGCCGCAATTCTCGGTTGAGGTAGCTGGACCTGTTCTCTTAATCCACGATGGATCTGTGCGAAGAGGGTGGGTCTCACTCCATGTCATTGTCCTTCTAGTCTTTATCCTCTTTGCAGCACCTAGCGGTCGCCGCAAGCGCGAGATATCTGAAAAGGAGCTCGCATGAAATTCAAACGTCCACTGGTGATTGTTGGAATAGTTACCGCAACTCTTCTAGTCAGCAATCTCACCCAAGTTGCCGTGACAAATAATGGCTTCTCTGAAAATTACCCGCCTGTTGTCTGCCCTGCTACTCCTTCGGGGGAGAGCAGCGCAGTTTCGGTTCCATCGACTCAGACAGGTTCACGAGTACTGGGTAAGAAGACCACTCTCTTTAAGCCAACTCGCACACTTCGTTTCATGCAGAGCTCTGCTCCAACTATTTTAGATACAAAGAATATGACTGCACCTGTCTGGCAGATTAAGAGAGGGGTGTGGGCTGGCGCGACACTTTGTTCTGCTCCTTCGATTTCACAATGGTTTGTTGGCGGCGCAGCAGATGTCACAAGTAAGGGCAAGTTACTGATCGTCAATAGTGGACTCAGTGATGCCATTGTTGATGTTGAAATTTGGAGCGAGTCAGGAATCCGCCCACCAAAAGTTCTCACGCTGAAGGCAAATTCATCATTAGTGCAGAACCTAGATTCACTTGATCCAGGTTCAAAGCGAATTGCGCTACACATTGCACCGCGTTCGGGTCGCATCAATGCCTTCTTGGTAGATGAGAGAGGGCGCGGATTGCAATCCCTCGGTGGAGATATGGTTAATGCTTCATCTGATCCAACGAAAGAGATTGTGATCCCAGCAGTACCTCATATGAAACGTTCTGGAAGAACTCTTGGGCACACACTTCGAATTCTGGCCCCCGGTGATGTAGATGCTCGTATTTCAGTTCAGCTCAACTCAACTAAAGGATCATTTATTCCAGTTGGCTTTGATGATCGAATTGTGAAGGCGGGTATCGTCACTGAGATTGCTCTCAATCCTCAGCTCGTACCGAGCATCTTTGCTCTGAAAATCTCATCAGATCGTCCGATAGTGGCCTCTGTCTATTCACCAACCTACGCCCAATCAAAATCTGATTTTGTCTGGAGTACATCGGCCACCGAGATGAAGCCGTACTCTCTTGCCGTGAGCGGCCTAGCCCCACAGTTGGTCTTTTCAGGAGAGAAGATTTCGGTTGGTCTTTCAATTCTCTCCACCAATAAGAAAGAGAAGAAGGTCACTGTCAACGGTGAAGGAATAGTTACCTTTAAAGTCCCAGAGAATGCGCGGACCGTTCACTTCGCTAAGGTCAGTGGCGACACCTATGGCGGTGCTCTCATTGCTACTCAAAGTGGTTATGGCTTCTTCCCACTGATCCCAGGTAGCGAACTCACACGTGCGCTACTTCCTACCGCCAATATCCGTGTCTTAAATCCATAGCCAACGACCTTCCCACTAATCTTCTATCTATGAGTTCAGCAGTACGAACAGGTAGAGGGTGCTCTCGCGCAACGTGTCGCGCGATGGCAACGATGACCCTTACCTATATCTATGCTGACTCCACAGCCGTGCTTGGACCATTGGCAACCTTTGCAGAACCACATGCCTACGACCTCTGCGAATTTCATGCTCGCAAACTTACGGTTCCTAATGGATGGTCTGTCTTAAAGGAAGAGATCTCACAATCTGGTTCAGGGCCAACCGATGATGACCTCATGGCTATTGCAGATGCCGTGCGTGAGGCAGCGGCTTCAACTCCACAGGTAGTTGGCCAATCTTCAGAAGTTTCACAGAGCGCACCACAGATTGGTGTCCGTCGCGGCCACCTTCGCGCAGTTCCTAATTAAGGAAGTTCATGTCAATCTTTAAAGCCTACGATGTTCGCGGTTTAGTTGATAAAGAGATTACCGCCGACTTCTGTTTTGCAACCGGCGTTGCCTTTGCACGATTTCTTCAACAAGAGCGCGAACCAGCAACGGTCGTAATCGGTGAAGATATGCGCCCATCTTCTCCAATCTTTGCCGATGCTTTTTCAGCTGGCGTAACGTCGCAGGGATTTGATGTGATCCGCATCGGATTAGCATCGACAGATATGCTCTATTTCGCTGCCGGTAAGTTGAATATGCCGGGTGCCATGTTTACCGCAAGCCACAATCCTGCCGAATATAACGGGATCAAGATGTGCCTCAGTGGTGCACGCCCCATTGGTAAAGAGTCGGGACTTCTGACAATTGAGAAGTTTGTAACCGAAGGCTCACCTTTGGAGTTAAGAAGTGTCGGGGTAGAACGAGAACAATCTATGGTGGAGGAGTATGTCGATCACCTTCTTACATTGGTTGATCTGACGACAACTCGCCCGCTAAAGGTTGTCATCGATGCCGGTAATGGCATGGCTGGCTATACCGCCCCCGCCGTTTTTAAAAGACTTAACTTCGATGTGATCGAGATGTACTTTGAATTAGATGGAACTTTCCCTAACCATGAAGCAAATCCAATTGATCCAAAGAATCTTGCCGATCTCTCCAAGGCAGTCAAGAAACATAAGGCTGATATTGGTCTGGCCTTTGATGGAGATGCAGATCGCTGCTTCTTAGTCGATGAGAAGGGCGAACTCGTCAATCCATCAGCGTTAACTGCGCTGATTGCAGATCGCGCCCTTGCCACAGATCCTGGTTCGACGATCATCTATAACTTGATCTCATCTCGTAGCGTTAAAGAAGTCGTTGAAGAAAATGGTGGCACTGCAGTTCGTTCTCGTGTTGGGCATTCGTATATCAAGAAGCTCATGGCAGAGACCGGTGCAATTTTTGGTGGCGAACATTCAGGCCATTTCTATTTTAGGGATTTCTGGAGAGCAGATTCTGGAATGCTTGCCGCCCTTCATGCACTTGCTGCACTTTCTGAGTCAAAGGGAACTTTAAGTCAACTGCTCCACACATACAATCGCTACTCTTCAAGTGGTGAGATAAATTCAGTTGTCAGCGATGCAGATGCTGTGATGAAGAAGATTGAAGATTTCTATCTCTCTATGGGATCGGTCACCACCGATCATCTCGACGGATTAACTGTCGATAGCGCTGATTGGTGGTTTAACGTCCGCGCCTCAAACACTGAACCTCTACTTCGCCTCAACGTTGAAGCCACTACAAAATCACTCATGGAGAAAGTTCGTACGCAGGTCTTAGCCCTCATAAGTGGAAAGTAGACTCTTTACCCCCTAAACTTGGGGACACAGCAACCTAGCAAGTAGAGCCCTACGCCTTAGGTAAGCAATTAATCACCTACCGTGTAGAGGAGAAGAGTTATGACAACCACAGAAA
>WLGP01000030.1 GCA_009703165.1 Actinomycetota bacterium
AGTGGCCATCAACGCCGACTTCATCTGGCCAGTAGAGACCTGCAAGATAGAGCTTGCGACCTTCACCAAAGGCATGTGCATCAACTCCGACACCTGTTGAGAATTCATTGGTGGCGCCAAGAAATTGCATCGCAGTTGCTAGATCAGATGGCGTTGTAATTTTGATTGCGCGCTCTTCACCTTCGATGATCTTTACGCGAGCACCGAGCTGTTCAACAAGAGCGGCATCATCTGTTGCATCTCCAGCAGATGCATGAGCTTTCTTGAGAAGATCGTAAGAGAAACCTTGGGGAGTCTGCACGCGACGAAGAGGTGCGCGATCTGGCGTTGAGATGACATATCCATCTGCATCTACAACTTTGACGGTATCGATTTGAGGTAAGCCCGGAATAACTGCGAGATCACCTGCCTGCAAAGATGCGATAACGCGTCGTGCTAAATCAGCACTTGCCAACGCGCGCGCTGCATCGTGAACAAGAACGAATTCGGCAGATGGTGAGATTGCTGCCAATCCAATACGAACACTCTCGCTTCGGGTTGATCCACCTGTGACAACTGTTGCGCGATCTGCAGCGATGGTGCGGATTGCATCTTCATATCCGGCCGGGGCAGTAATCACAATCTCATCGACAACGGCAGAAAGTGATGAGAGGGCATGGTCAATAAGTGTGCGATCTCCGAGAGAGATAAGCGCTTTGGGAATTGTTGCTCCGAAGCGTTCGCCGCTACCTGCAGCAGCGATGATGGCAGCGATCATGTGGAGTTCTTCCGTTAGGAAGCAAGAACCTCATCAAGAATGGTTGCAGCCTTAATTTCATCTGTGTGCTCAGCAAGTGCGAGCTCTGAGACGAGAATCTGCTTCGCCTTTGCAAGCATGCGCTTTTCACCGGCTGAAAGTCCACGATCGAGATCGCGGCGGTAGAGATCGCGAACGACCTCAGCAACCTTAATAACATCACCTGATGCAAGCTTTTCAAGGTTTGCCTTATAGCGACGTGACCAGTTTGTTGGCTCTTCGGTATATGGCTGGCGGAGAACGCTAAATACGCGATCTAGCCCTGCGCTATCGACAACATCGCGAACGCCGACGAGATCTACATTATCTGCAGGAACGCGGACTGTGAGGTCGCCTTGTGCAACCTTCAAAACGAGGTAGGTCTTCTCTTCACCCTTAATGACTCGAGTTTCAATTGCCTCGATAAGAGCTGCTCCGTGATGAGGATAAACAACGGTTTCGCCGACCTTAAATGTCATGTGTTGCCCTTCGCTAGACGGCCAATTCTACCAGCCCCGACTGACAGATAAAACCTGTCCACTGCCTGAGACAGTGGGAGTGACATAAGAGTGCAATGTGGGTGGAGATAAAGAAATGTGACTAGATCCATGCGTAAATTCCACTTGACATTTTGGCTAGTTTCATTTTTTCCAGATCGCCATGAGAGAATCTGCACATGCGCCGTCAATCTCTTGTGATTATCTCTGCACTATCGATCTCTACACTTCTTACAGGTTGTGCAGCAGGACTAGATGCTCCAACACGAATGATTACAAAGGTAACCGATGGCCAAGAGATCACCGTTAATGAAAACGGTAGTGAGATTCGCGTTGTCAATCTGACACTTGTCGATACAGAAGATGGTGCAGCAGTTGTTGTTGCAACAATCATTAACCAGGGCGATGAACCCGATCAATTATTAGGAATTTCAGTACAGGGTGTTCAGGCAGTACTTACAGGTGAGACCACACTCCTTAAAGATAAGCCGCTCTTCTTTGAAGGCGAGCAGGCAAATGCAAAGGCAGTCTTCCCTGGAGCAAATCCAAAGGCTGGAACACATGTAAAGGTCTCACTTGGTTTTGCAAAGGCTGGCTTTGTCTCAGCAGATGTCATCATCCGCGATAAGCGCGATGACTTTAAGAATGTGATCTCTGGAGCAAAGCTTCTTACTGCAGATACTGCAACAGTTACTGAGTAACTACTTACTCTCCATCTTGTAACCAAGTCCGCGAACCGTCTGAATAAAGACTGGGTTTGCGGGATCTTCCTCAATCTTTGCACGCAGACGCTTAATGTGAACATCAAGCGTCTTGGTATCTCCTACGTAATCGCTACCCCAGACTCGATCGATGATCTGCGTACGAGTAAGAACGCGTCCGATATTGCGAAGCAGGTATTCGAGAAGTTCAAACTCTTTCAGAGGGAATGGAACGCTGGCTCCATGAATCGTCACGATATGGCGTTCGGTATCGAGGGTTACTGGCCCTGCGGTAAAGAGTGAGCTGGCATCGCTACGTTCAGCCGGTTCTGCATTGCGGCGAAGGACGGCGCGAATACGTGCAATTAACTCTCTTGATGAATACGGCTTAGTCACATAATCATCTGCGCCAAGTTCAAGTCCTACGACCTTATCGATCTCAGAATCTTTAGCGGTCAACATAATGATCGGCACCTGAGATTTGGTGCGAATCTGGCGACAGACCTCAGTGCCCGATACGCCAGGGAGCATCAAATCAAGAAGCAATAGATCAGGGTTGGTCTGATCGAAGATCTCAAGTGCGTGCGCACCAGTATCTGCAACGACGACATCAAAACCTTCACGTCCCAAGAGATATTTCAGAGCTTCAGAGAATGAGGTCTCATCTTCAACGACCAAGATCTTTGTCATTGCTTTACCCCTTCATCGGTAACTGCGCGCTCTGGTGAAACATATGGAAGTCTGATCGTAAAGGTACTGCCATGTCCTTCCATACTCCACACCGTAATGTCACCGCCGTGATTTGCTGCAACGTGCTTGACGATGGAAAGTCCGAGTCCTGTACCGCCAGTCTCACGTGAGCGTGCCGGATCGACGCGATAGAAGCGCTCGAAGATTCTCTCTAAATCTTTCTCAGGAATTCCTACGCCTTGATCTGTCACGGTGATCTCAGAGAGAGCTGCATTGTGTGAAACTGAAATTCCAACTCGCGTTCCATTAGGGCTGTAATTAATTGCATTCTCAATCAGGTTACTAATTGCCATCAATAGCTGGCTGCGATCCCCGAGAGCAAAGCATGGTTCAATCTCTTGGAAAACGATTTCAATCTGGCGCTTATGTGCAGCAAGGCGCGATTCATCGATTGCCTCCTGTACAAGAGATGAGAGATTCCACATAGCAGCGTTCTTCAGTGGATCTTCATCTTGTAGGCGCGAGAGATTGATGATCTCTTGCACCAAATCAGATAATCGCGTGGCTTCGATCTGCATGCGTGAAGCGAAGTTTTTAATCGCCTCGGGATCGTTACTTGCCTCTAGAACAGCTTCAGATAAGATCGAAAGCGCACCGATGGGTGTCTTAAGTTCATGTGAAATATTGGCGACAAAGTCACGGCGCATCGAGTTAAGGCGATTGAATTCTGAGTCATCAAAGATAAGTACAACCATGAGATCTTGCTCGCCAAGAGGAGCTACGCGCACCAATAAATCATGTGTTCCGCCACCGAGTGGACCGCGTGGTAATTCGATCGTCTCTTCAAGCGACTCGTTATTGCGACGAGCCGTGCGCAATAAATTCAGTAAGGGATACGAAGTAACGGTGGAATCTTTTATAACGCCTAGGGATGCAACCCCTGCAGATGCCTGAAGGACAACTTCGCCGGGTGCGATGATGAGAAATTCTGCATCGATATTTGTGAGGAGATTTAAAAGGCTTGGGGATAGTGAAGGCGCATCTGTACTTTTATTCGTTCGACCAGCCCAGAGCGCCATAGCCTTATCGTAGGCACTTTGGGGGGTTCGGTGAAAATGAATGAGAGAAAATCCCGCGTAAAAGCGATCTCTTCAGATCTTATTCAAGCTCTGTTCATCTATTTCCCGCAAGGAGCCCACGTGGGCTAGTAAACTCTCCCCCATGCGTGACGCCTTCCATGAAGAATTAGATGCCATTACCGCCTCTCTTGTAGAGATGGGTGAGCTCGTTTCTTTGGCTATGCGCGAGGGAACAACAGCGCTTTTGACAGTTGATTTGAAGTTAGCGGAAAAAGTTATCGCCGATGATGATCGCATTGATGACATGCAACATGAACTTGAAGCAAATGCAATCGGCATCATGGCCCGCCAGCAACCAGTGGCCCAAGATCTTCGTACCCTTGTGACTTCTCTGCGCATGAGCGCAGACCTTGAGCGCATGGGCGACTTTGGACATCACATCGCAAAGATCGCACGTATGCGTTATCCAGCAGCAGCAGTTCCTGCAGAGCTGACTGCAACGATTCAATCAATGGGTGATGTTGCAGGAAAGATTATTGATAAGGCAACACACGTCATCAAGACACAAGATCTCAAGGCAGCTGTAGAACTTGAGGTTGATGACGATGAGATGGATCGTCTCCATCGCCAACTCTTTACTATTTTGCTCGATGATTCATGGTCACATGGGATCGAAACTGCAATTGATATGACTTTGCTTGGTCGCTACTACGAGCGCTGTGCAGATCACGCTGTCTCAACTGCTCGTCGCGTCTACTTCCTCGTTAAGGGTGAGTACGCATCCGAGCAGAAGCCAACTGCCTAACGCTTACTTCTTTCCCTGATTTGCAACTGCCTTGATGGCATCTGCCGCAGCCGCAGGATCTAGATACTCGCCACCTTTAACCACGGGCGTTAAGTCAGCGTTCAATGAATAGTGCAACGGGATTCCGGTTGGAATATTGAGTCCAGCAATATCGTCATCGCTAATTCCATCAAGGTGCTTTACCAACGCACGCAGTGAATTACCGTGGGCTGTAACAAGAACAGTCTTGCCAGCTTTCAAATCAGGAACAATTGATTCGTGCCAATACGGCAACATGCGAACGACAACATCCTTCAAACATTCAGTGCGTGGAAGATCTGCGCCGAGATCGCCGTAGCGAGGATCGCTATCTTGCGAGTATTCAGAGCCATCTGCAATAGGTGGGGGTGGCACATCAAATGAGCGGCGCCAGAGCATAAATTGCTCTTCGCCGTACTCGGCCAAAGTCTGCGCCTTATCTTTTCCTTGTAGCGCACCGTAATGACGTTCGTTGAGGCGCCATGAACGCTTTACTGGAATCCAATGACGATCACATGAATCAAGTGCTAATTGCGATGTTGTAATCGCTCGACGCAATAACGATGTATGAACTACATCAGGCAAGAGACCACGCTCTGCCAACAAGGTTCCGCCGCGCTTTGCCTCTGCCTCACCTGTGGCAGAAAGTCTGACATCGACCCAACCGGTGAAGAGGTTCTTAGCATTCCATTCAGATTCGCCGTGGCGCAGGAGGATGAGATTCATAGCCACATCCTAAAGGAGATAGCCACAATATTTAAATTAAATGCTTAAAGGCATCGAGGTTTGCTAAAGATTCACCACGACTGACGCGCCATGCCCACTCGCGACGGATTGCATCTGCAAATCCGAGTTCGAGCAGCGGATTAAAAGCGTTATCGGCATATTGCAGAACTGATCCCAGCAAGCGATCGAGTTCGATTTCGTTGACTGCACCAAGTGGCAAGCGGCCAACAAGGTAGATATCACCGAGTTCGTTGGTTGCAAAGGCGATGCCATACATCGCTGCATTCTTTGTCATGCACCAGGCATGAACTGCTCCAGCATTTTCATCAGGCTTGCGAATAACAAAGGCGTTAATGCTTAAGGTGTGATCGCCAACGATTAGCGCACAATGCGTTGCAAGCTTTGTCTGGCCCGGCAATGAGACAAGAAATGTATGTTCAGATGGATGGTCGTATTCAAGACCTTGGCCATCGAGGAAAGATTTAATCAGGCTGACAGTATTTGCGGTCATCACTAACCAATGATTTTGCGCATAGATGCAGTCGTTGCAATGATGCGATCGTAGATATCAAGTGTTCCGCGCGCTGTTGCATCCCAACCAAAGTGCGATGCATGTTCAATCGCGCGCATCGATAGCAGTACTCGACGCTGTGGCTCTTGTAATAAACGGGCTAAAACTGAAGACCAGGCGCGTGGATCGTGGCCATCGACTAGGACGCCAGAAATACCGTCGGCAACTGCTGTACGAAGACCACCGACTGCGGTGGCAACAACAGGTGTGCCACATGCTTGGGCTTCAAGGGCTACAAGACCAAAACTTTCTGAGTAACTTGGAACGCAGACTAAATCTGCTGCGCGATACCACTGAGGTAGTTCGGCGCGCGGCACTGGATCGATAAAGCGAACGACATCGTTGATACCAAGCCAACTTGTTAAATCCTTAAGGCGTTCGACTTCACCAACACCGCTACCGGAAGCGCCACCCATGATGACCGTGATCAACTTGGGGCGAAGGTGTGGTGAGTGCGAGAGCATCTCTGCAACTGCGCGGATCAAAACCTCAGGTCCCTTATGTGGCTGGATTCGTCCAACAAATGCCAGAACGTGGGCATCTTGTGGCAGACCAACTACATCGCGCGCGATCTTGCGTCCGGTACCTGGTGTAAATGTGTAGAGATCCACACCCGGGCTAACAACGCTGACGTTATCTGGACATGCTTCGTAGAGAGATACCAGGCTTGCTGCCTCTGCGTCGGTATTTGCAATCAAAGCATTTGCTGCCGCAACAACCTGCGTCTCACCTTGCACACGAATCATCGGCTCTGGCATTTCACCTTCAGCCAGATTCATATTCTTCACGCGCGCCATGGTGTGCATGGTGTGGGCTAGCGGAATTCCGAATCTCTTTGCAGCCGGCATCGCAACTTTTCCAGAGATCCAATAATGTGAATGCAGTACATCGTACTTTTCAGTTTCAAGAACTGATGAGAAAGCGCTTGCCAGATTTGGAATCATCGATGGCAGCTCTTCTTTTTTCAGATCGCAAGCACCGATATTTAAGTGACGCACACGAACACCATCAGATACTTCAACAACATCAGCAAGTGAAGCATCATGGCGACGCGTAAATATATCGACAGAGACGCCCATCGCAGCCATACGTTGAGCAGATTCCAGAACATAGATATTCATACCGCCAGCATCGCCAGCACCCGGTTGATCAAGGGGCGATGTATGCACCATCAAGGTGGCAATACGCGGATTCATAAGTTAAGGGTAGAACTAATTAGAAGGTTGCGCGAATAGTGCCGATCACCCGCGGCCCACCCATCACCTTTTCAGGCTCAAATGGGCTATCTACACCGAAAGATTTCAAGCATGCATGTGTCAGAGTGCGAAATGGTCGAAGGGCCCCATCGCTGACCTTAAAGACAAAGGTGCGACCGTCTGCAAGGGATGCGACCTCAACAGCTTCAGCGCCATCTTTCATAAAGAGCCCTGGAACGTTCTGCATCATCTCGGTTGTCAATCGACCAACGCCAGCGACCATCAATGGGTGTGTGCGACATGCATCGATAACGCTCTGGTGGATTGGATCCATTGAGATTGTGATTGCACGAATGGATCGAGCAAGACCTGCAACGGTAAGTAAGAAGAGCGGTGCTCCACAGCCATCTGTACTTGTCAGAGTAATGCTCTCGCCCGCTAACGCTTCAAGCTCTGCCTTGCATGCCATTTGTAGTGGATGTGCTGGATCAAGGTAATTTTCAATCGGCCAACCATTTTTTACACACGTTAAAAGCATCGCTGCATGCTTACCGCTGCAATTCATGGTGATCCGTGAAGGATCGCGATCACCCCACTCTTTCTTCTCAGCCTCACCTAATGGGCGATCGACTGAACATTGCAGAGCGCTCTCATCAAGGCCTGCTAACTTTAAAATCTCGCGTACGCCATCAAGATGCATCTGCGCACCTGAATGACTTGATGCAGAAAGTGCCAACAAGCGTGGCTCAAGATCTAATCCGTGGCGCACCATTGCAGATGCTTGAATAGATTTAATTGTTGAACGCGGAAAAACTAGCGCATCAACATCACCTAGTTGGCGATGGATACTTCCATCTGAGTTAAGTGCAAGTAAATATCCGCGGTGTGTAGATTCCGCAACGCCATCACGAACATACTCGGCTAATAGCGCGTCGGTACTCATTCGCTCTGCCGTTCTAGAGATGACCAGATATGTGCTTGCAATTCTTGTCCCTCTGCCGCCATGTCGTAGGCATAGAAGAGTTCACCTTCAACAAGACCATATAAACGCACACCAGCTGTAACAATCTTGGCGGTTGGTGCTGAATATCCTTGATC
>WLGP01000031.1 GCA_009703165.1 Actinomycetota bacterium
CTGCGCTGATTCGCACACGCGGGGTTTACTCCAACAAGGCAGCGATGGATTCAATTACCTTCGATGGCGCCGGATATCTGCTTCAGGGCAGCGTTCTTATCATCGCCCTCATCGCAATTTTGCTCCTTGCAGATAGCGATAAATTTGCTGCCGTTCCGAGTGCAGCGCCAGGTTCAGATGAAGAACGTCAGGCACAGGCTGCAAATATTCGCGTTACTGAGGTCTATCCACTGACGCTTTTTGCAATCGCCGGAATGATGATCTTCCCGGTTGCAACGGATCTGATCACACTCTTTGTGGCCCTTGAAGTTCTCTCATTGCCTCTCTATCTGATGGCAGGTTTGGCGCGACGTCGCCGCCTGGTCTCTCAAGAAGCAGCGCTCAAGTACTTCTTGCTCGGCGCATTCTCTTCAGCATTCTTCATCTTTGGAATTGCCTATCTCTATGGATACTCCGACTCGATTACCTTTGCAGGAATCGCTGCAGCAGTCACTGGGGGAGCGGCAAATGATGTCTTCCTTCTCATTGGTATTGCCTTCATCAGCGTTGGTCTTCTCTTTAAGGTAGGCGCAGTTCCATTCCACTCATGGACTCCTGATGTCTATCAAGGTTCACCAACTGCTGTTACTGCATTTATGGCAGCTGCAACAAAGGTTGCTGCCTTTGGTGCGATGCTCCGTATCTTCTACGTTGCATTTGCTGCAGATGTCTGGCAGTGGCGTCCACTTCTGACAACAATCGCATTGATCACCATGGTCTTTGGTTCACTTGTTGCAATCGCCCAGCGCGATGTGAAGCGCATGCTCGCTTACTCATCTATCGCACATGCTGGATTCTTACTCTCTGGCGTGATCGCACTCAACAAGGCCGGCCTTGATGCAACGATCTTCTATCTCTTTGCATATGGCGCTGCCACTGTCGGTGCCTTTGCGATCGTCTCACTTGTAACCGACTCTTCAGGTGAGGTTACCGACCTCAATCGTTGGGCAGGGCTCGGAAAGCGTTCACCATGGATTGCAACATCATTTGCCTTCCTTCTCTTGGCTTTTGCAGGTATCCCTCTAACAAGTGGTTTTGTTGGAAAATTCTCAATCTTCTCGGCAGCCTACGAGAGTGGAAATACTGCAATTCTCATTACAGGTGTTCTCTCATCTGCAATCGCAGCCTTCTTCTACATCCGCGTTATTGTCTTGATGTTCTTTAAGGATGCAGTCGATGATGGAACAAGCGTTGCCATTCCTTCGATCTACACACGCATCTCAATTATTGTCTCGGTGGCAATTACCGTGCTTCTTGGAGTATTCCCAGCACCGGTACTTGATTACATCGCCGAGACAGCATCGTTTATCCGCTGATGGCATCTTTCGGAATTCCAGACCTCGCACCCGCCCTTGAGGCAGACCTTGCAGAGCGCATGGCGCAGGTTGAAGAGCTCCTCCGCAAACAGATCGAAGGCAAATACCCACTAGTTATTGAGACCTCTCGCCATCTTGTAGAGGCAGGAGGCAAGCGACTTCGCCCGCTGCTGACCTTAATCTGCTCACACTTTGGCGATCCAAAGGCGAACGGAATTATCGAAGCGGCAGTTGTCTGCGAACTTACACATGTTGCAACGTTGTATCACGATGATGTGATGGATGAAGCACCACTACGACGTGGTGTACAGAGTGCAAATAATCGTTGGGGCAATACCGTTGCAATCCTTACCGGTGATTACCTCTTTGCTCGCACCTCAGATATGTTGGCAGATCTTGGTCCGGCTGCTGTCCATCTACAAGCGCAGACATTTGAACGCCTTGTTATTGGTCAGATTATGGAGACGCAAGGGCCTGCTCAAGGTGAAGACCCACTAGCCCATTACCTCAATGTTGTTAGCGATAAGACAGGTTCTCTCATTTCAGCAAGTGCCCAATTTGGAGCAATGCTGGCAGGTGCTCCACGTGAGTACATTGATTCGCTCGCTGTTTTCGGCGAGAAGATCGGTATCACCTTTCAATTAGCCGATGATGTCATTGATATTGCAAGTGATTCAAAAGAATCTGGCAAGACACCGGGCACAGATCTCAAAGAAGGCGTGCCAACTCTTGTCACGCTCAACGTGATGAAGTCAACCAATCCTGCAGATCGTGAACTACAAGAGCTCCTTAAGGGACCAATTGAAGATCAAGCAGTGGTTAATCAGGTTCTAGGCGCTCTGCGAGTTCATCCAGCACTTGAGCAATCACGCGAACAGCTCTTGGCAATTGCTAAAGAGGCTCGCTCACTCTTGGGTCCACTTCCTGTTAACGATGCAACAGGTGCACTCTTTTCGCTATGTGATGCTGTGATCGATAGATCTGCCTGATTTAATCAAATCAAAGGCGAGAGTTATCAGCGCAACCCAAATAATCAGAAACCCTGCCCATCTAGCTCCAGGCATATCTTCGTTGTAATACCAGACGCCAATGCAGAATTGGATTGTTGGAGTGATGTACTGCAAGAGACCAATCAAGGTAAGTGGCAGGCGATTTGTTGAACCGTTAAAGAGGAGTAGCGGAATTGCTGTGACAGCGCCCCCACCGATCAACAACAAAGTGATCTTCCATGAGTTCAGGAATTGACCATCGCCAGAGTTTCCAAGCCAGAGGAGATATCCAAGGTAGGCACCACTTGAGAGCAGAGTCTCGATGGAGAGCCCTTCAAGTGCGCCAAGTCCTAACTTCTTCTTGACTAGCCCATAGCTTCCCCATGAAAAAGCCAGGCCGAGTGCAATCCAAGGAAGACGGCCATAATCAATTGTCAGAACAACAACGCCTAATGTTGCTATGCCAACTGCCGCCCATTGCAAGGGGCGCATCTTCTCTTTTAAGACGATAACGCCGGTCGCAATCACGACAATTGGGTTGATGTAATAACCAAGTGATGCTTCAACTACATGGCCAGTATTTGCTGCATAGATATAGATGATCCAGTTAATGGAGATAAGAATCGAGCTGAGAAATAGACCAGCAACAATCTTGGGGCGTTTTAAGATCGCAAGAGTTGATGACAAGGTCTTGGTAAGACTTAAGATGATGAAACAGAAGACCAAAGTCCAGACAGCGCGATGGGAGACGATCTCTAGTGGATTGGCTGGCTTGAGTAGCGGCCAATAAATTGGGAAGAGCCCCCAGAGCGTGTATGCACTTACTCCAAAGAGTAGGCCAAGGCTTCGGACCTTCGCCTTATCCTCGGTCATCGATAACTAATATCTACCGGAAGTTAACAAACTGAACTGCAAAGTCCCATTTGGCTTCTTTGATCATCGCAATAGTGTCCTGTAGATCATCACGACTCTTACTTGTGACGCGTAGTTCATCGCCTTGAATCTGGCTCTTTACCGACTTTGGACCCTCATCACGTAAGAACTTTGCAATCTTCTTTGCATTCTCTGTAGAGATACCCTCTTTAAGAGGGCAGGAGATCTTGTAGATCTTTCCTGAAAGTTGTGGCTCACTTGGATCAATATGCTTAAGCGATACTCCGCGCTTGATCAACTTATCTTTAACTACCTCAAGAGTTGCCTTAGCGCGCTCTTCGGTATCTGCCTCAATATTGATCTTCTCACCGACAAGCTCAATCTTGGCGCCGGTATTTTTAAAGTCGAAACGGGTATCAATCTCACGGATCGCCTGGTTGATTGCATTGTCTAGCTCCATGCGATCAATCTTGGAGACGACGTCAAAACTGGAATCTGCCACAGGAAGTTCCCCTACTTTCTATATTGTTGCTTTATTGCAAGGTGATCGTTCGAAGAATCTCTTGCGCCTGCACCGGTGTTGGATATGAAGATTGAGTGCCAAGTCTAGTGACACTATCGGAGGCACAGGCGCAACCAAGGGCTATAGCCTGCTCTTCAGCCATTCCTTGGGCCAATCCAACAGAGAATGAGCCTACAAATGCATCTCCTGCCCCTGTTGTATCGATCGCTGTGACCACGGGTGCGCTAACGCGATGGACCTTTCCATCACGGGTGGTAAATGCTGCGCCTTTGTCACCGAGTGTGACGGCAAATCGTGTATTTAACGTTGCCGCTAATTGAAGAATGATTTCATCACTTGTTGGCTCCAAACCATCTGGATGCATTCCCGCAAATTCACTTTCATTTGGAATGATCCAATCACTTTCTGCAATCAGCTCTGGAGAGATTGGAGCAAATGGTGCGGGATTGAGAATCGTGATCGCTCCAAATTTATGAGCTGTCTTAAATGCCTCAATCGTGACATCTTGGGGGATCTCTAGTTGTCCGATCACAATTTGATACCCCTGCAAAGTCTCAAGTGCAGATTTAGCCTCTGCCGGAGTCATTGCATTATTTGCACCCGGCACACAGATAATTCGATTAGTTCCATCGGGTTCTACCCAGATTGGAGCGACGCCACTGGCTCCAGGCGCCCGTGATACAAACGTTACGTCTATTCCTTGCTCTTGGAAATTAGAGAGAGTAGTGTCTCCGAATACATCATCGCCAAGAGTGTTGACCATAGAGACTGTTGCACCTAAACGTCTTGCCATCACTGCTTGGTTGGCACCCTTGCCGCCAAAACCAAGTGCAAATGAATCACCAATAACTGTTTCACCTGCATTGGGAACTTTCTTTACATAAGCAACCATGTCGATCATTGTGCTTCCAACTACAACAACGTGTGGTTGCGCTGACATAAAGGCTCCTTACGACACGTAGAAATAAACTGTAAACGCTCTAGACGGCAATGTACTCCACGATATAGGTTATCTGCAATCGTTCTCAGTAATGATTTTTAGCGACAAGGAGGCCGGCATTGTCTACTGTCACAATCACTGACGTTGCAAAACGCGTTGGTGTTTCAGTAGCAACAATCTCGCGCTATCTCAGCGGTTTTACAGTTCGCAATGAAGAGAAGATTCGCGAAGCAATCATTGAATTAAATTATCGCCCAAGTGCTGCAGCTCGAAATCTAAAGTCTGGCCGCACGGGAATCGTTGCAATCGTTGTACCCGATATTACGAATCCATTCTTTGCCTCAATTGTTGAAGGTGCTGAAGGTGCAGTCGGTGACGATCGAATGATTCTTCTAGTCAACACAGGTGACTCCCGCGAACGCGAAGAGAAGGCGCTGAGCCAACTCTTTGGTCGCGTCGATGGGGTGATCATGGCTCCACTTACTGAAGATGAGCAAGGCCCATCCTTCTTTAGCCAATTTGGATTACCGATTGTCTTTGTCGATCGCGTGACTCAAGATGGAGAGAAATTCAGCTCTGTACTTACAGATAACGTCAAAGGCGCCCAGCTTGCAACTGATTATCTGATCGGCCACGGCCATAAGAAGATTGCAATGATCAGCGGGCCTCTGAGCACAACACCAGGAAAGCGCCGTGCAGATGGCTACCGAGCAGCGCTCAAGAAGGCGAACCTCGGCGATCAATACTTTATTGAATCTGACTTCAGCGAAGCCGGGGGATATGCGGCGATGTGCTCACTTCTAGAGCGCGATGATGCACCGACAGCTGTCTTTACCGCCAATAACTTGATGACAATCGGAGCGCTACACGCACTTGGTGATCGCGGCATCAGCGTTCCAGAGCAGATCTCAATTATTGGTTTCGATGATCTTGAATTTGCTGAACTTATTAATCCACCACTTACAGTCATCGCTCGAGATGCGCGCCTTCAGGGGTCGCAGGCGATGGAGCTGATGATTAAGCATCTCAATGACGGGGTTCATACCCCACCCGAGCATTCAATGGTCGATGTACAGCTTGTTGAGAGAGGATCGTGTGGGGCTCCAAGAGAGTCGCAAAAGGTCCGCTCCAACAAGATAGGCCGTTGAGTAAACGAGTGATCACTCAAATAAACAAAAGGAGAAATACCGAATGAAGAAGAAACTTCTCGGCCGCTGGGGAGTAGTAGCACTTGCTGCAGCCCTCACAGCCACAGTTGTTACCGGTTGCGGTAGCGACAGCGAAGATGCAGCTTCAACCGCAGAAGGCACTATCGGCATTGCCTATAGCCTCGGCGGACGCGATGTACCAGGCTTTAACCAGCTTGCATACATTGGCGTAGAGCCACTTCTTGCAGAAAACCCAAATCTTGAACTCATTGAGTCACAAGATAACCCAACAGCTACAGATGACCAGCGCGCAGAGCGTCTACGTCTTATGGCACAAAAGGGTGCAAACCCAATCGTTGTAGTTGGATTCACATACGCTGCAGCACTTGGAAAAGTTGCTCCAGAATTTCCTGACACAACATGGGGAATCGTTGATGATTCATCTGTAACAGCACCAAACGTTCACAGCATTGTCTTTAAAGAAGAAGAAGGCTCATACCTCGTAGGTGTTGCAGCAGCTTTGAAGTCAAAGTCAAATAACGTTGGCTTTATCGGTGGAGTAAACACACCACTTATCGCTAAGTTCGAAGCTGGCTTCATCGCCGGTGCAAAGGCTGTAAACCCTAAGGTCAAGGTACAGTCAACATACATCAGCAACTTCCCAGACTTCTCAGGATTTAACGATCCTGCAAAGGGATACGAAGCTGCTAAGGGTATGTTCGAGAACGGCGCAGATGTTGTTTATGCAGCAGCTGGCGGAACCGGAACTGGTCTACACAAGGCTGCATCAGAGCTCGGTAAGTGGTCAATCGGCGTAGATGCTGACGAAGCAACCTACCCAGCACACGCTGACTACGTCTCAACAATTCTTACATCAATGCTCAAGCGCGTTGACGTCGGAGTTGCAGCATTCGTTAAGGATGCACTTGCAGGCGTAGATACCGCAGGAGTTAAGACCTGGGGTGTTGCTGAGGGTGGCGTTGGATACACAACCACTGGTGGATACATTGATGACATCACTTCAAAGATCGATGAGTACGCAGCAAAGATCTCTTCAGGTGAAGTTGTAGTTCCAACAGATCCAAAGGCATAAGTAAGGCATAAGTTAATAAAAGGAAAACCAATTAATTAATGTTACGTGCGCCGCTTACTTGGCGGCGCACTTCACACTTAAAGCAAAGAGAGAAGTCTGAAGTGGGAAACATTCTTGAAGTCACAGGAGTTGAAAAGAAATATCCCGGTGTAATTGCCAACCGTGATGTCTCACTCCTCGTACGTGAAGGTTCCATTCACGCCATCATCGGCGAGAACGGTGCCGGCAAGTCAACGCTTATGAAGACTCTCTACGGATTGATTCGCCCAGATGCGGGATCTATCAAAGTCTTCGGTCAAGAAGTCTCACTGAAATCACCACAGGATGCGATCGCACTTGGAATCGGCATGGTTCACCAGCACTTCAAGTTAGCTGATAACGCAACCGTTCTAGAGAATGTTATTTTGGGTGGCGAACCCTCACGATTTGGCTTTGTCATTAAATATGATGAAGCACGAAAGAAGTTATTAGAGATTGCCGAGACCTACCATCTCGATATCGATCCAGATGAGTCGCTATCAAATCTTGGCGTCGGCGAACGCCAGCGGGTTGAGATTGCAAAGGTCCTCTTCCGCGGAGCCAAGATTTTGATCCTCGATGAGCCAACTGCAGTTCTTGTTCCACAAGAAGTGACTGAGCTCTTTGAAAACTTGAGAGAGCTAGTGGATAAGGGTCTCACCGTTCTCTTTATCTCACATAAGTTAGATGAGGTCCTCTCAATTGCAGATGACATCACCATCATGCGTCAGGGTACGACTGTTATTTCGAAGAAGCCTGGCGATACGAATAAGAAGGAGTTGGCCGAACTTATGGTCGGCGGCGAACTTCCTAAACCAATTGCAGGTATTCAAAACATTAGCGAGAAGAGCATCCTCTCGATTAAGGATGCCTCTTACTCCCGCCAAGATGGACGCGAGATTCTTCATAGCCTTGATTTAGAGCTCCACGGTGGAGAGATTCTCGGATTAGCTGGCGTTGAAGGTAACGGTCAGAGTGAACTCATCGAATTGATTATGGGGCTTCTTACCCCATCTTCTGGATCAGTTGAAGTTCTAGGTCTAGATGCATCAAAGACTGCAACAAAAGATATTCGTAATGCAGGAGTTGCCTATATTCCACAAGATCGCCAGCGCGATGGTCTGCTGATGTCGGCACCATTGTGGGAGAACAGAATTCTTGGCCATC
>WLGP01000032.1 GCA_009703165.1 Actinomycetota bacterium
ATTTAATGGCGGCAGCATTACCTTTGAAAAAGTTGAACCATGGATCAATCTGCAGATCGTAAGTGACCCGGGCAAGAGCTATTCACTGATCGGCGGTATTCTTGCTCTACTTGGCTTACTTGCTTCTCTCTTTGGACGCAGAAGACGTATCTGGATCAAGGTAAGTGAAAATGGTTTAGTTCAGGTTGCAGGTCTCGCTAAGACAAGTTCGACAGCGTTAGAAGAAGAGATGGTTCACTTTGTGAACGCCGTTAAAGGAGAGAAGTAATGCAGACAACATGGGCCTATATCTCCAATAACTTTATCTATAGTGCAATGGCAGTTTTCGCACTCTCCCTAGTAGCGCACGCAATTGAGACCGCTTGGGCAGTGAAGGCTCCAGCTGCAGGCTCTGATGTGAGCACCATGGATTACTCAAAGGCTGAAAAAGCAGCGCGCATCGCAACTGCCTTCATGACTCTAGGTTTTATCCTGCTTCTCGTTGCAGTAGTTGCGCGCGGATTGGCAAATGGACATGTTCCTTGGGGAAACATGTATGAGTTCTCAATCACCGGTGCTCTCGCATTTACAGGTGCATACTTGATCGCACTTCGTAAATACGATCTTCGTTGGCTTGGTCTATTTATTTCGCTCGGAGTTCTCTTAACCCTGGGAACTGCGATCACCTTGCTCTATCGCGATAGCGCACCACTTGTTCCAGCGCTTAAATCAACGTGGCTAATCATCCATGTGATCGCTGCAATTATCTCTGGTGGCGTCTTCCTACTT
This sequence comes from Actinomycetota bacterium, assembly GCA_009703165.1. Classification (GTDB taxonomy): domain Bacteria; phylum Actinomycetota; class Actinomycetes; order Nanopelagicales; family Nanopelagicaceae; genus Planktophila. The sequence continues at coordinate 769 of WLGP01000032.1, forward strand.
TCAAATGTGATCGCTGGCGCATATCTCTATCTTGATTCAAAGGAACGTGGAGCAGGTCGTCCTGCATGGGCAACCCGTCTTCCAGCACTTGAAGTACTCGATCAACTCTCATATCGCTTAGTCGCATTTGTATTTCCACTGTGGACCTTCTCAGTTATCGCCGGTGCGATTTGGGCAGAAAGTGCTTGGGGTCGTTACTGGGGTTGGGATCCAAAAGAGACGTGGGCCTTTATTACCTGGGTTGCGTACGCTGCATATCTCCACGCGCGCGTAACAGTTGGTTGGAAAGGACGCCGAGCTGCATGGCTCTGCCTCTTTGCAGGATCGACATTCTTATTTAACTATGTCTACGTCAATGTATGGGGAACCGGTAAGCACACTTACTCTGGACTTTAAGAAGTTTTAGAGTCTACGTAAGAAATCTGGATCATCATCAGGCGGCAAGATGCGTCGCTTTGGACCCTTTTTAAATCCGCCACCATTTCCGCGATTGCGACCGGCAACTAAATATGCGATTGCACCAAGTGCTTGTGTAAAGAGAATGATGAGAAGCCAACCCCACTTAGGAAGTCTCTTGATCTGCGAATCATCTTTCATCGCACAATCAATAAATGCATAGAGCGGTAGCGCAGCTAGCGCGATAAAGAGAAGAACTCTGAGCATGGGCTAATCCTAGCCGTTAAAGAATAAGTGCGAGAGATAGGGCAAAGCTAAAGAGCATCTGCAACTTGCCGGTGGCGGCAAGGAGGGCGATGAGGGCAGTTCCTTGCGCCCCTGACCAGAGCACCTTGAGAATCGAAACTGCCAGTGGAAGGGTTGCAAGAGTCAACATTGTCCAGGGAGATCCAAAACCTGCGGTGAGTAGGTAAGGAAGAGTGACAAGCGCTGTGTAGAGCACGCGTGAACGCTTATCGCCTAAACGAACTGCCAATGTGCGCTTGCCGACGACTTCATCTTTAGCGCGATCGCGGATGTTATTGATCACCAAGATCGCACAGGCAAGGAAACCGACGATGACACCGGCAAGAACCGATTCACCCGTGATGCGATCAGTCTGCACATAGAAAGAGCCGATCGTTGCGACAAGACCGAAGAAGATAAAGACAAAAAGTTCACCAAGGCCCATGTACCCATAAGGGTTCTTGCCGCCGGTGTAACCCCACGCAGCAGCAATTGAAAGCGCACCGACTGCAATCAGCCACCAGGAAGAGTTGATTGCTAGAGCAAGACCAGCAATTGCCGCAACGCCGAATGAGATAAATGCTGCGCTCTTTACTTGGCTAGGCGTTGCCAATCCACTTGCTGTGATGCGAAGTGGCCCGATGCGATCGTTATCGGTTCCGCGAATTCCATCGGAGTAATCATTTGCGTAATTAACGCCAATTTGTAGCGCCAGGCTTACAACTAGGGCTAGGAGAGCCGCAACCGTGTTCGACTCTTTATCGGCAAGAGAGGTGGCTACAACAACAGGTGCGATAGCAGCTGGCAGTGTGCGGGGACGAGCACCTGCAATCCATGTTGACGGACTAGCCATTGTGGATCTCCTCTGCCTTTTCTTTAATCTGAACGCGGTCGATCTTACCGATTCCTATCGTTGGTAATTGATCGAATGCGAGCAACTGCTTGGCTTTAGCAAAGCTGCCGATTCTCGTAGCTAATTCATTATTTATCTGATCAAGTGCTGGATGGTCTGCACCACCGACTGCAATCACAAGACGTTGGCCCCACTGTGCATCTTCGACTGCGATCGAACTCCATTGATGTGATGGGAATGCTTGAGAGAGAATCTCATCTACCTGCACGAGAGAAACTTTCTCACCGCCAGTTACATAGACATCATCTGCGCGACCAAGGACCTTCAAGGTTCCATCGCCTGCAATCTCCCCACGATCTGGTGTTGTAAACCATTGACCGTCACAGAGTTGGCTCCACAGTTCATCATTGCCGATATATCCAGAGGCCAAGACTGATCCAGAAATTTCAATCAACCCTGTATCAGAGATTCGTAGATCTACACCCTTAAGCGGAGTTCCCTCATAGATACAACCACCTGATGTCTCACTCATTCCATATGTGCGCACGATTGAGATACCAGCATCGAGTGCCTGCGACAGAAGAACCTCATCAAGCTTTGCGCCACCGACGAGAACAGATTGCGCAGATTTAAGGTGAGCCAACAAATCAACGTCACCATTGAGTGCGCGATAGATCTGGGTTGGAACTACAGCCGAGAAATCGGTTATTGGGTATTTATCTGCGTTACGCAGATCAACAGGTGTTGTCCCTAATTCAAGTGATCGAATCAAGACGTTGATACCTGCGATGTGATGAATTGGTAGAAGTAGCGCCCACGTTTGTCCAGGGAGTGCATGGAGAAATTCGAGGGAAGCTCGCGTTGATGCCAAAAGCGCCGCAGAAGTGAGAGCAACAGATTTCTTCGCCCCGCTAGATCCGGTCGTTGCGACGATGAGGCAGATGTGCGAATCGACCTCGGTGATCTCATCATCTGTGAAATTCAGGGCAGGGCCTTGATGAGCCAACGCCTTGGCCAAGAGATTCATCACATCAGTGATCGCCAGCGCGGGATCGACTGCGATCACAGAGCGTGAGCGGTTACTTGAGTTGGCCGAGATATCCATAGCCCGCGTAGGCTATCGCCTGCAAGTAAGAGTGGAGGAATCGTGAGCAAGCCAATTAAGCGTGAATTCGGGGATCGCACCATCCCAGCATGGGCAACCGGCAAGGGTGGCGCAGATTTTGTCGATGTGAAATATCAGATCGGAGATGGAATCGCCAAGATCACCATCAACCGCCCTGAAGTTCGTAACGCCTTCCGCCCTCAGACAATTATTGAGCTGCAACAAGCATTCTCACTCGCGCGCGATAACTCAGATGTCGGCGTCATCATCTTGACCGGAGAAGGTAGCGAAGCATTCTGTTCTGGTGGAGATATCAGTGTTCGCGGAGATGATGGATATCTCGGCGATGATGAATTGGCTCAGCATGGCGTCGGACGCCTCAATGTTTTAGATCTACAGATTCAAATTCGCCGCACTCCAAAGCCAGTGATCGCAATGGTTGCAGGTTGGGCAATCGGCGGTGGACATGTACTTCACGTTGTCTGCGACTTAACAATTGCTGCAGAGAATGCAAAGTTTGGTCAGACAGGCCCAATGGTTGGTTCATTCGATGGTGGATATGGATCAGGACTTCTTGCAGCAAGTGTTGGCCAGAAGAAAGCTCGCGAGATTTGGTTTATGACCCGCCAATACGATGCGCAAGAGGCGCTCGCCATGGGACTCATCAATACTGTTGTTCCAGTTGATCAACTAGAAGCTGAAACAGTTTCTTGGTGTCGCGAAATGCTCCGCAACTCACCAATGGCACTTCGCCTACTTAAATCAAGTATGAATGCAGCAGATGATGGATTAGCTGGTGTGCAACAACTTGCTGGCGATGCAACATTGCTCTTCTACTTAAGCGAAGAAGGACAAGAAGGTCGCGATGCCTATAAAGAACGTCGCGCACCAGATTTTGGGAAATTCCCAAAGCGTCCATAAAACTTATGCTCGATGACCTCCTTGCAACACTTCGCGTAGTTAGCCTTCCCACGCGCACCAATTTCCGTGGTGTGACATATCGCGAAGTCGCTTTGATGCAGGGCCCACAAGGCTGGGGAGAGTTCTCACCGTTTCTGGAATATGACGATAACGAATGCCGGCCATGGCTTGCTAGCGCAATAGAGGCAGCAACAGTTGCGCGTCCTGCACGCTTTCGCAATGAAATTGCAATCAATGGAACTATCCCAGAGCTCAACGAAAAGAAAGAGATCCAAGCCCTGATGGATACCTGTCCAGGGGCAAAGACCTTTAAAGTCAAAGTGGGAAGCAATCTCACAGACAACGTCATGCGAGTTGCTCGAGTCTTTTCACATGCACCAAAGGCTGCAATCCGCGTTGATGTCAACGGACTCTGGTCTGTAGATGAGGCGCTCACCAATCTCTACGCATATTATGAAGAGATCGGCCCACTTCAATATGTCGAACAGCCATGTGCCACTATCGAAGAGTTGCGCGAACTAAAGCGCACAATAAAGATTCCACTTCGCATCGCAGCAGATGAAATCATCCGCAAAGCAGCCGATCCATTTAAAGTAGATCTGACCGATGCCGCAGATATCGTGATGCTTAAGGTGCAACCACTCGGCGGTATCAAGCGATCTCTGGAAATCGCAGCTCATCATGGCTTACCGGTAGTTGTATCGAGCGCGCTAGAAAGTGCCGTCGGAATTGAATACGGCCTAGAACTCGCGGCATCAATTAGCGATCTCACCTTTGATTGCGGCTTAGCAACAGGCTCACTTCTATCTACAGATGTTGCCAACCATACAATTCTTGATGGAAAGATCGCGCTAGGTCAGATAACTCCGCAGTTAGATGGTCTTGATGTGTCACCAGATCGCTTTGAATGGTGGAAGAATCGCATTATGAGAGTCGGGAAGTTACTTGCATGAGTGAAGCAACGACCCTAGCTCGCGTTATCGTCAGACAAATTATTGAATCTGGAATCACCGATGCCGTTCTCTCACCAGGGTCACGCAACTCACCTCTTTCAATTGCCTTCTATCAAGCTGAAAAACGTGGTCTGATAAAACTCCATGTAAAGATTGACGAACGAGGTGCAGGCTTCTTCGCTCTCGGTTTAGCAAAGGCAAGTGGTCGCCCTGTCCCAGTTATCTGCACAAGTGGAACAGCAGTTGCTAACTATCACCCAGCCGTTCTTGAAGCATCACATACCAATCAGCCTTTGCTGGTTCTCACTGCAGACCGTCCTGCTCGACTTCGCAGAACTGGTGCCAACCAAACTACAGAACAGGCACGTATCTTCGGAAAAGCTGTCCGCTACTTTGCAGATATCTCAGGTGCTGCCTATCCGATGGAACTTCCCTTCAACTCACTCCAATCAGGTCCTGTCCACCTGAACATTCAATTTGATGAACCACTTGTCGGCGATTCAGATGAATCGTGGCTCGATAAGATCACAAAGAATGCGCCAAAAGTTTTTGATCGCAAGAGCCCTGGGACTTTCCACACTAAATCAACACGTGGACTCTTAGTCATTGGCCACGATCGCGCAGGGCTTAGCCAAGAGAGCGTTCTTGATTTTGCAGCCAGATTAGGGTGGCCGGTAATCGCAGAGGATCCTCTTTCATTTAAAGATGCGATCTCACATGCAAGTGTTTTCTTAACCTCGACAAAGATTCGCAGCGAAATCAACCCAGATACCGTGGTTCTGATTGGACGCACAACTCTTTCTCGCAGTGTCAACGCTTTGATTGCCGGTGCACGAAAGACAATTGTTATTGATCCACGTATGGCAACTGTCGATCAAGATCGCCGGGCTGATCAGAAGTTTCTTGCTCTACCAAAAATTGAAGTTCCTGCAGCAGATCCCGATTGGGTTGCAACATGGAAAAAGTTGGGTGAACGAGCTGCAAAGGTTGTCGCCGAACTCAATACATGGTCGGAAGAAATATGCGCACGCGAGATTGCTCGCTCACTGCCATCTGGCTCAACTCTCTTTGTCGCATCATCTCGTCCAATCCGCGATCTTGAAGGCTTTGCGGCGCCGCGTGATGGCGTGCAGGTATTTGCAAATAGAGGTCTTGCCGGCATCGATGGAAATATCTCAACTGCGCTAGGAATTGCAACTGCCGCAGAGCAAACCGTCGCAGTCCTTGGCGACTTAGCTTTCTTACATGATGTCAGCGCTTTGACGCATGTTGGAGAGGCAAATCTGCGTATCTTCGTTATCGATAACGATGGGGGAGGAATATTCTCAACGCTTCCCCAAGCAGGTATTGATGGCTTTGAGAAAATCTTCGGAACACCTCATGGTCGCGATATCGCTGCGATTGCATCTGCCTTTGGCGTAGCAACAACGACGGTGACAAATAGCGCTGATCTAGTTAAAAAAGTCGCAGCACCTATCAGCGGATGTGAAGTAGTTGTTGTAAAGGTTCCTTCACGCCAAGAAAATAGCGATTACTTAAAGAGTATCTACGCGAAGATGGAATCACTTTAACGCCGAGCGCATCGGCGTAAATTTTGCATTGCTCTCATTGAGCTCTTTCTCTGGATTTGAGCCAGAGACAATTCCGCAGCCAGCAAAAATTCTGATTGATGTGCCGTCGACTTTGCCGCAGCGAAGTGCAATTCCGAGCTCGCCATCACCGTGTGAATCAATCCAACCAACAGGGCCTGCATAACGGCCACGGTTCATACCTTCAATGGATGAGATCAACTGTGATGCTAAATGTGTAGGTGTTCCGCAGACTGCAGCAGATGGATGCAGGCGAGAAAGTAGCGAGAATGCATCGACATCTACCTTGGATTCAATGAGTGCACCGGTGACATCGGTGGCAAGGTGCATCACGTTGGCAAGGTGTAATACAAATGGTGATTCAGGAACGTTCGTTGATGTACAGAAAGGTTCAAGAGCATCTGCAACTGATCTGACTGCGTATTCATGTTCTTCTAAATCTTTTGATGAACGGGCAAGGGATGCGGCAAGTGCCAGATCTTTCTCATCATCGCCTGTTTTACTGATGGTTCCGGCCAAGACTCGTGAAGTCACCATTCCACGCGATAGTCGCAGAAGTAGCTCTGGGGTTGCTCCGATGAGGTTATCTACTGCAAAGATCCAGGTAGATGGGTACTGCTCACTTAGATTGTTAAGGATAGGGCGGATATCAATCTCTTTATCGGTGACAGCAACGAGATCGCGTGCAAGTACAACCTTTTCGAGATCACCGATTTCAATCTCACCAATTGCAGTTGCAACGCGGGACATCCACTCATTTGGAGTTATCGATCCATCGCCCCATGAAAAATCTGCAGGGATTAGCGTTGGCGCTTTCTTTGGTAAATATGGTTGGGCCTTATCGCCAATCCATGTCATCCAAGAAACTCCTGCGCGAGTTCCGACAACAATTTCTGGAATGATCAAAACAGATTCTTCATCTTCATCAAATGAGAAAGATGTAAAGAGGATTGGACCTGTGCCGCTGACATTGAGTGTGTTGACAACATTAAAAGTTGCTAATTGCTCTTCCCACCATTGGCGGGCATCTCTAAAGCGATTCGGTCCTTTAACTGTCGTCTTTGCGTATTGGCCCCAGCCGACAACTCCTTGCCCACCACGAACCCACGACAAGCCGCCGTGATCTGGAAGGAGATCCAGTAGCGGTAGATGCGATGACACCTTTGAGGTTGTCACTGGGATCAGGGAAGACACTGCGCTCACTACTTTCTAAGTGCTTGAGAGGA